>JAISFI010000215.1 GCA_031263685.1 Dysgonamonadaceae bacterium
GGTACATTACTTAATATGAATGCTCCGTTTTCATCAGTTGTAGTGCCTGTTTGGGTATTATCTAATAGCACGGTAACATAGGGTAATGATTGCCCCGATGCTTCATCTGTTACAACTCCGCGTATTTTTTGACTCAGTTGCTCTTTATTTTGAGCAAGCAGCAATTGTGGTAAAATCAAGATTATCATGGCAATAAATACATTTCTTACAATTCTTTGTTTCATCTGTTATTTTTTTTGATTTGTTTTGCCTGCAAAGGTAAGTAACATATAAATGTTTTTTTTGATTTTTAGACAAATGCGGGTAGTTATTATACAGAATGGAGTGTTTTGTAGACAAGAGATAATAGAATGAATATTTAGGACTTAACCCGACCTGTAGCCTGTATTGCTAAAATCATTATCAAAAATAAATTCACCCGACGTAGAAAAAAACGTAAATCGCCTGCCTCTTTTTCCATTTCGTTTCACTACCTTTGCGCGGCACTAATTAATAAAATAACAATGAAAATATTGGAAAAACATGTTGCTGAAAAACTCCTGAAAATTAAAGCAATTAAGTTACAACCGCTCAATCCGTTTACATGGGCATCCGGATGGAAATCTCCCATATACTGCGATAATCGAAAAACGCTTTCATATCCCGCTATCCGAAGTTATATCAAAATAGAACTGGCTCGTGTAATTATGGAAAATTTTGAAGGAGTAGATGCGATTGCAGGTGTTGCAACCGGTGCAATTGCACAGGGGGCGTTGGTGGCCGATTTACTGGGCCTGCCATTTGTTTATATCCGTTCTACTCCAAAAGATCATGGACTGGAAAATCTGATTGAAGGCGATTTGAAACCGGGTTCTAAAGTAGTAGTCATAGAAGACCTGATTTCTACCGGCGGCAGCAGTTTGAAAGCAGTAGAAGCCGTCCGGAACGATGGTTGCCACGTGATCGGAATGGTTGCTATTTTCTCTTATGGATTCCCTGTGTCAGAAAGGAAATTCAAAGATGCTAAAGTCAATTTAATCACATTATCCAATTACGACGCCGTACTGGAAGAAGCTTTGAGAACGGATTACATCGACGAATCGGATATCAAGACACTGCAAGAATGGCGCAAAGATCCGGCAAACTGGAAAGGGGGAGATAAATAATGACCGAATTTACAAGCGATATCAAAACAATTCCCTACAGTCAGGAAAATATCTACAAGGTACTGTCCGATCTTTCCAATTTAGAACACCTGAAAGATAAGATTCCGCAAGACCAAGTCTCTGATTTCTATTTTGATAGCGATTCCTGTAGTTTTTCCGTTCATCCGATTGGGAAGATTAAGTTTTCTGTTGTTGACCGGGAACCGTTTCAAACCATTAAATTTGCAGCCGACCAAGCTCCGGTAGACGTTTTTTTGTGGATACAACTAAAAGAAACGGGAGCGTCGGAAACGAAAATGAAACTGACGGTCAAAGCCCAACTGAATCCTTTCCTCAAACCCATGATTGCAAAGCCCTTGCAAAACGGGATTAACCGGATCGCAGATATATTGGCAAACGTTTCTTATTGAACTGTCATGGCAAAACTTTGGGAAAAGAATACAACTGTCAACAAAGCCGTTGAAACATTTACCGTAGGAAGAGACCGGGAAATGGATCTCTATCTGGCAAAGTATGATGTATTGGGATCAATGGCGCACATTACGATGCTTGAAACCATTGGTTTACTGTCGTCCGAGGAAGTGAAAATCCTGTTGAAAGCGTTGAAAGAAGTTTATCAATCGGCCAACGCCGGGACGTTTATCATTGAAGAAGGCGTAGAAGATGTACATTCCCAAGTAGAAAGTATGTTGACGGAAAAATTAGGCGACATCGGTAAAAAAATCCATAGCGGAAGATCCCGGAACGATCAGGTGTTGTTAGATTTGAAACTTTTTACCCGCGACCGAGTACAACAAATCGTGGAACAGGTTTCCACCCTGATCGACTTGCTGATCGAACAAAGTAATGAATACCAACAAGTATTGATGCCCGGATATACCCATCTGCAAATAGCCATGCCTTCTTCGTTCGGATTGTGGTTTGGGGCTTACGCCGAAAGTTTGACGGATGATCTTCAGGTGTTGTTGTCGGCTTATAAAGTCTGTAACCGGAACCCTTTAGGCTCGGCAGCGGGTTACGGCTCGTCATTTCCGCTCAACCGGCAGATGACTACCGACTTGCTGGGATTTGACTCTATGAATTATAACGCTGTCTATGCACAGATGGGACGCGGAAAAATGGAGCGCACCGTGGCTTTTGCTTTGGCAGGAATTGCGGCGACTTTATCAAAATTATCGTTCGATGCGTGCCTGTTCAACAGTCAGAACTTCGGCTTTATCCGCTTGCCGGATGAATTTACGACCGGATCCAGCATCATGCCTCACAAGAAAAACCCGGATGTCTTCGAACTTTCACGGGCGAAATGCAATAAAATACAAAGTATCCCTCACCAGATAACGTTGATAAGCAATAACTTGCCATCCGGATATTTCCGTGATTTACAGATTATCAAGGAAATTTTCCTTCCCGCTTTCGACGAACTTTCCGATTGTATTCACATGATTTCCTTGATGGTACGGTCGATAAAGGTTAATGAATCAATATTGGACGATGAAAAATATGCGTTGATATTCAGCGTAGAAGAAGTCAACCGCCTGGTATTGGAAGGTCTACCGTTTCGAGATGCTTATAAGCAGGTAGGTTTGGCGATTGAAGCGCAAAAATTTGTTCCAAACAAGCAAATCGCTCATACTCATGCTGGGAGTATTGGCAATTTATGCAACGAATCTATCGTCCGGCTGAAGCAGGATATCGTTGCCCTGTTTCATTTCGAAAAAGTTGAAAAAGCGTTGGAGAATCTTTTAGCAAGTATATAATCAGTCATTATTAATTTTTATTATTCTATGAGTTACATTCCGGCGGAACATCGCTACAACAATGGCATGTCGTATCATTATTGCGGCAACAGCGGACTTCAATTGCCCAGGATTTCTTTAGGCCTGTGGCATAATTTCGGAGAGATAGATGATTTTTCCACAGCGACCGAAATGATCCGGTACGCTTTTGATCACGGGGTAACTCATTTTGATTTGGCCAATAATTACGGCCCTCCTCCGGGATCGGCCGAAACTAATTTTGGGAAGATATTGTCGACCGAATTGAAAAATCACCGCGATGAATTGATCATATCTTCCAAAGCCGGACATGAAATGTGGCCGGGACCTTATGGCGACTGGGGTTCGCGCAAAAGCCTCACAGCCAGCATCGATCAAAGTCTCAAACGCACCGGACTGGAATATTTCGACATTTTTTACAGCCATCGCCATGATCCTCGAACGCCGCTCGAAGAAACGATGCAGGCTTTGGCCGATATTGTTCGACAAGGAAAAGCGCTGTATATCGGCCTTTCCAAATATCCTCCCGAAAAAGCGCAGGAAGCTTATCAAATACTGCAATCGCTGCATGTTCCGTGTCTGATTTATCAGGATAAATATAACATGTTTCACCGCGATCCTGAAAAAGCATCCATCGCTCTTGCGGCCAACCACGGAGTGGGATTTATCGTCTTTTCTCCCCTAGCTCAAGGTTTGCTGACAAACAGATACCTTCACGGAATCCCCACGGACTCCAGGGCTGCTAAACCTTCCGGTTTCTTAAAAACATCGCAAATTACGCAGAACAAACTCGCTTGCGTGAACTGCCTGAACGAACTGGCTCGGAAACGGGGACAGACATTGGCCGAATTGGCCATTGCCTGGGTATTAAGAGATGAACGGATTACTTCTGTTATTGTGGGAAGCAGTTCGGTAAAACAGTTGGAAGATAATCTAAAAGTGCTGAATAATACGGCATTTACAGCAGATGAACTGAAGCAGATTGACGGGATATTGGGAGCACATTAAAAGACGTTTGAAGATGAATGTAAAACAATTGGTTTGTATAGGAATATGGGTTTGTATGGGAATTTCTTGCGAGAAGGAACGACATTCCGATATTCCGTATGCACCGGTGA
>JAISFI010000312.1 GCA_031263685.1 Dysgonamonadaceae bacterium
AATCAGTGAAAAGACGGGACGCATCTTAGAATGGGCTGAAGATTATAAAGAAGTGGATCCACACCACCGTCATACATCCCATCTATTCGGTTTGCATCCGGGTAACCAAATTACAATGACAGGAACTCCCGAATTGGCCGAAGCTGCCCGTAAAACACTTGTTGCACGCGGAGATGATGGAACAGGCTGGGGATTGGCATGGAAAATCAATATGTGGAATCGGTTGAATGATGGCGACCATGCTTACAAATTGTTATCGGTACTGTTAAGTAACAAGACCTATCCTAACATGTTTGATACCCATCCCCCATTTCAAATAGATGGAAACTTTGGAGCAACAGCTGCGATTGCAGAGATGTTTGTGCAAAGCCAACTGCAAAATAGAGATGGTTCTTTCGAGTCTTATTTGCTTCCATCATTACCTTCTGCAATGCAGTCGGGTTCTGTGAAGGGCATTTGCGCACGAGGCGGCTTTATTATTGATTTGTCTTGGGAAAACAGAGTATTAAAAGAAGCTCAAATATTATCTACGGTAGGAGGAACATTAAATTTACGTACCGACAAAAATAATGCATCGTTTAAGACAAAGAAAGGTCAAATAATAAAAGTAAACGGATCACTCCGGCCTATTCAAAAACCATATATATTGAAATAATATCAAAAACGAATTTAATAAATAGACATGATTCGGCAGAACTTATAAAACAATAATTATGAAGTATTTTTTAGTGATATTATTATCCGTTTTGTACGTGGTTACATACGCACAAAAGAAGTATGATTCTTATAAAGGTCTGGCAATGGCTGGTTATCAAGGATGGTTCAGTTGTCCCAATGATGGTTCCGACAGAGGTTGGTATCATTATTTGGGCAGAGACGGACAGTTTCGTCCCGGTTCTTGCAAGATAGATATGTGGCCGGATATATCAGAGTATGATCAGATTTATAGAACAGAGTTCATGTTTGCAGATGGCAAACCGGCCTATTTGATGAGTTCGTATGATGAATCAACCGTTAACACACATTTTCGTTGGATGCGTGAGTATGATATTGACGGTGTCTTTGTCCAACGTTTCGTAGCAGAAATCAAACGCCCTAAAAGTTACAGACAACTGAACAAAGTATGGAACTCTGCTATTAATGCCGCGAACGCCAATAATCGCGCTATCAGCATTATGTATGATTTGAGTGGCATGATTCCGGGTGATGAAGTCTTGATATTGAACGATATTGATGCTATCTGTGAAAAATACGACATCAGAGAACGGGTCAATAATTCTTCGTATTTGCATCACAATGGTAAACCCCTGGTCGCTGTCTGGGGAGTCGGCTTCAACGACAATCGGAAATATGGATTTAAAGAAGCAGAAATCATCATAAACGCATTGATTGAAAGAGGGTTCAGTATTATGCTTGGAGTACCGACTAACTGGCGAAAAATGGAAGGAGACGCTTTGGGTGACCCTAAGCTACATCGTTTGATTAAAAAATGCGATATCGTGATGCCTTGGTTTGTTGGGCGCTACAATGAAGAATCTTTTTCACGATACGAAAAATTTGTCAAGGATGATATTCAATGGTGCAAGGAAAACAAGTTGGATTATGCTCCTTTGGCATTTCCCGGATTTTCATGGAAGAATATGCATAAAGATTCAACACCAATCCCCCGTAACCGTGGTAGTTTTTATTGGAAACAATTGTCTACCCATATCAATTTGGGCGCAGAAATGCTATACATAGCCATGTTTGATGAGATAGATGAAGGAACAGCCATATTTAAATGTGCAACAAAAGTTCCGGTTGGAGAAAGTTATTTCCTGCCTTTGGATACCGATTTAGGCAGTGACTACTATCTATATTTGACAGGGCAAGCGAGCAAAATGTTACGGAAAGAAATCCCTTTTACTAAAGAAATTCCCCAAAACGGGATAACGACTTACAGAAAAATATTTGCACCTCATGAAGGCCTTATCAACAAAACAGAAAAAGAATATCGAAGAGAAATATGCTTGAACGGTCTATGGGATTTTCAAGCCGTAGAATTACCTAAAGGCTATGTGCAAGGAAATGGTACAGCACCCGAGCTTCCCTTGCCTGTTGCTAATGCATGGGACAAAACAAAAATTAAGGTACCTTCCCCCTGGAATATCAACTCTTTTGCTTATCGTGATTTGGAAGGGCCTGATCATCGGAACTACCCATCTTACCCCAAATCATGGGAAGACGTAAAGATGGCTTGGATGAGAAAGACTATTACGATTCCTTCCGATTGGGCAGGCCGGCAAATCAAACTGTATTTTGAGGCTGTTGCCGGATTTACAGAAGTTTATGTCAACAGGCAAAAAGTAGGAGAAAATTTTGATCTCTTCCTCCCGTTTGATATGGATATTACACGCGCGACTATACCCGGAGAAACCGTTGAAATTTTGGTTGGTGTAAAAAGCCAGTCTTTGTTTGAAGACAGATCAACTGTCGGCAGGCGTATTATCCCGGCCGGTTCTATGTGGGGATACCATATTTCAGGTATTTGGCAAGATGTATTTTTAGTCGCATTGCCTGAAATCAATGTAAAAGATATGTATGTAAAGCCATTGGTGTCTAAAAATCTTTTAGAACTGGAAGTAACCGTACAAAATAATACAAAGAAAAAAGCAGATGTTCAACTGTCAGGGGTTATTAATGAATGGATAAACAAAGCAGGCGCAGATGTTGATTATGCTCCTGTCCCCAATTGGGAACTTGGCACAAAAGCATTGGATATCGCTGCGACAAAACTAATAATCGCAGCCGGCGGAGAAAGTAAAACGACCATACAAATCCCGGTTAAAGAAAGCGATTTGGCATATTGGACTCCCGAACATCCCAATCTGTATAGTCTGCGTTTATTTGTAAATGACAAAAAGCAAACTATTGATATAAAATACGAACGTTTCGGGTGGCGGGAATGGACTTTTCAGGGCGCTAAACAATGCCTGAATGGAAAACCTATAGAATTAAAAGGCGATTCATGGCACTTTATGGGAATTCCTCAAATGACCCGCAGATATGCTTGGGCATGGTTTACTGCCATAAAAGGAATGAATGGAAATGCTGTGAGACCACATGCTCAGATATATCCACGCTTTTATCTGGATGTTGCCGATGAAATGGGTATTTGTGTCCTGAACGAAACCGCCAACTGGGCAAGTGACGGAGGCCCCAAGTTAGATTCCGACAAATTCTGGGAAGCATCTAAACGACATTTGGAACGCTTTGTATTGCGCGACAGAAACCATGCTTCCATATTTGGATGGAGCATCAGCAATGAAAACAAACCCGTTATACTTCATGTATATAATAAGCCGGAGTTGATGTCTTATCAAAAACAAGCATGGGAAGACTGGCGTAATATAGTGATGGAGAACGACCCTACCCGTCCTTGGATATCAGCCGACGGAGAAGATGACGGAGATGGTATTCTTCCCGCTACCGTTGGCCACTACGGAGATTTGAATTCAATGAAACATTGGGCCGAAACAGGTAAACCTTGGGGTATCGGAGAACATAGTATGGCCTACTACGGCACACCGGAACAAGTCTCGAAATACAATGGAGAAGAAGCTTATACCTCACAGTACGGACGGATGAAAGGCCTTGCAAACGAATGTTACAATCTAATCGCCAACCAACGAAAAATGGGGGCTTCTTATGTGTCGGTATTTAATATGGCATGGTATGCGCTTCAACCGCTTCCGATTGGGAAAAAAGATGTGACAACCATCCCTTCTTTAACTGAAGATGGTATCTTTTTCCCGAATTATACGGAGGGCGTCCCGGGCGTACAACCCGAACGGATGGGGCCTTATTGTACTACATTCAATCCGGGATACGATCCTTCACTACCGTTATATATGCCCTGGCCGATGTATGAAGCTATGCGTGCAGCGAATGCACCAGGGCAACCGGCATGGTCTCCTTACATGGATATAGGAAAGAAAAGTAATACAGATGTACCTGCCGCTCCTGTAAAAACGTATAAAGAAGTCATGTTTGCAGGAAATGAAGATTCTTCTTTGAAACAGATAATGGATGCACAGGGTGTGAAATTCGTAACTACGGTAAAAAACCCGCAGCAACTATTGTATATCGTTGATGGGACTCACATTCCAACAGATGCAGACGAAAAAAAGTTGTTGCAGAATCTAACCAAAGGGGCTGATATTTGGATATGGGGACTTGTACCTCAAACAATCAATGCCTATAACGAGATATTACCTTTATCTCTCACTTTAGAAAAACGTAATATATCATCCTTTATCCCCGAACAAAAATCATGGATGAAAGGCTTGAACAATTCGGACTTTTATTTCTGTGAAATTCAAAGAACCAATGCTTCGGAATACGGGCTATCAGGTGCTTTTGTTGATGAAGGGGAAGTTTTGTTGAACGCATGCAATACCGATTGGCGTAAATGGAACAAGCGTCCTGAAGAATTGAAAACAGCAGCTACCGTTCGCTCTGAAAACGAGCAAAAAGGAGCTGCTCCTACATTCGTTAAATATCAAAGTGGTATTTCTACCTATTATGTAAGTACATTAACAGAGTTTGCCAACTCGGAAAAAGGTTACAACACTTTAGCCGGTATCCTAAAGCAAGCCGGTATTCCTTGCCGGACGACCGGAACGAATACTGCCGATGTCTTTTTTCTGCGGGACAATAATTTACATTTCCCTATAAGTACAAGAGAGAAGTTCAGAAAAGAAGCCAACGAGTATATTGTTGATTATTGGGTGTTCAGCCCTCGCCCTCTGAATGATTTGCTGATAGAGCCTGATATGCCGAAATTGACATTGTATGTAGATACCTGGCAAAGTACCCTTTTATTAAATGACAAACCTTATGGAGCAGCCAATAAAACAAATCGAAACAGTACTTATAAAGAATTGCCTTTGCTACAAGGCTGGAACAAAGTCACCTTACGGATAGGAACAGAAGATAGAAACAGATTCAATGCTACTTTCAGTTGTGAGAACAATCTTGCATTCTTGTCACAACTGAAGGTATCGTTTACAAATCCGGAGGTAAAATAACAATTAAAATGAATTGCAAAAATTGTGGTCAGGAGAAAACCGGAGGATTTTACTCTTGCAGAACTAAAAAATAATACAATATCCCTGTCTGTGGGCTAAATCGTTCAAACAGAGGAGAAAAACACTTTTTGGATTGATCTTGTAAGCCTGTATTCAAAAGGTGCCGACCTTTTTTCAAATAGGGTGCAACCTTTTTCAGAAAAGGTCGGCACCTTTTGAAAAAAAGGTCAGCATGAAATTTTTGTGCAAAGAAACAGACAATAAGGCGTTCATCCTGTAAGTCTGAAATGGGGCGCCGGGTGATGAATTAAACGCCGCTGAATGAAGCCTCCCTCTGTCGGTAGTAGTGTTTGTGTCTGACTCTATAACTTGCATTGCCGACGTCTATAAGAATGTATGGCAGGGCGCGATCATTGCTGCCGACTTTTTTTGGCGGTTTAACCCGGAGAACTCTCCCTGGACATTAAAGGAACAGCTTAGAGGCAATCAGCGAATGCGGGGATATTATGCAAGACGCTACATTGATAACAATATTGTTGTCGGACAGGTAGAGCTGCGTCAGCACATAGTGCAACGTTTCGGATGCACAGGCTGGATTGGAGGTGGAACGTTTTTCCCGCCCTGGACAAATTCAAGGCAAAAAACATTCTCCCCACCTGCGGTATCAGTTTGCGATATGAGTTCAAACACAATGTGAATATCCGTATTGATTACGGATTCGGACATCAGACCGGCGGTTTTGTTTTCAATATAGGCGAAGCTTTTTGACAGGATGTACCAATGGATAAATATCGTTCTTTACGGAAAATTCTGGGTGTCGGAACCGGACAAATACACAAGCCCGTATTACTCTTTTTCAACCAAATTGCGATTTCATATTTTCCTTGGACAACGCATCAGGTACAGTTTTCCATACGACAGCCGATTCCTCTGGGGATCCGTATCATTATTCTACGAGATAAGCAGCAACGATTTATACATCGTCAGCGCCGCCGGCAACCGGCATCTTAAACCGGAGAGATATTTGATTTCGAGGTAAAGGAGTTTGCCAATTATTTCATGAACATCAAAAACCGGACGAACGGTCGCCGGACAAAATTCATGGATTTGTTGAAAGATGCTCTATTGAGAAGAATGGACGATGCCGACCGGAAACCGTCACGGAAGTAAGAGCAGAAGTACGAAGGAAACAGGCATATCAACCTGTTTGTCTGTGCATCCGTTTTGGAAGTTTACGGGGAAAGATGTATCTTTGCAGTCGGAAATTCCCCAAAAAATGTCAGAACAGGAATTAAATAAAATCTTATCCGATGCCGTTTCGCTTCCGGCAGAAACAGAGATTGTCGAGTTCAAGGAGGCCAAGGAAAGTTACGACTTCGGCAAAATCGGAAAATACTTTTCAGCGTTGAGCAACGAAGCCAACCTGAAAGGTAAATCCTGTGCGTGGCTTATTTTCGGAGTGGATAATAATCATAAAACAGTTGGCAGCAACTACCGCTGTCGAAGGAAAGATTTGGACAGCCTGAAAAAGGAAATTGGCGACAAAACAACGCAAAATATCACATTCATAGAAATCTATGAATTGCAAAC
>JAISFI010000330.1 GCA_031263685.1 Dysgonamonadaceae bacterium
CTACCTTTGCACTCGCTTTTGAAAAAAGCAGTTATGACTGATTTGCTAGCTCAGCAGGTAGAGCACATCCCTTTTAAGGATGGGGTCCTGGGTTCGAGCCCCAGGCAGATCACGGATAAGCGTTCCCCGATAAAATTTTTGTCGGGGAATTTTTTTGTTTTGTAGATCATCATATTTGTCAAATAAAAGAATCTTTATTCAATCCGAACTCTTCTTTGGAATGGACTTCTCCTTTGGGTTCCACGTGCAATACGATGTCATAAACGTTTTCAACAGCATTTTTAATGCTTTGCTCTACGGCTTGCGCTATTTTGTGCGCCTCACTTAAAGTCAATGTCCCCTCTACTTCTACGTCCAGTTCAATCATATACAGATTGCCGATTTGACGCGACCGGACACGGTGAGGATTACATGCTCCGGGAACGGCATCTACCGCATCAAAGATTTTTTTGTAAACAGACGGATCTTTGACTCCATCCATCAAGATGACATTGGTATCTATGAAAATATCGATGGACGATTTGATGATGTAAAGGCTAATCAACAGCCCTGTAATCGTATCAAGAATCGGGAGATTTAGCACAAAAGTAAAAAACAGTCCAACTAAAACACCGGTAGAAATCAGCACATCATTTCTCATGTTTTTTCCATTGGCAATCAACATGGAACTATTGACTTTCTTTCCTTGTGTCGTTTGATAATAGGCCAGCAGCAATTTCCCGACAATAGATACTCCGGTCACATAGATGGCATAGAAGGAAGGTAATGTTTTATTTTCCGGAATAAAAATGTTTTTCCCGGTAGTTATCAACATTTGCAGTCCTGCAAAAAAGATGATAAATGAGAGTACTTTGGTAGCTACATGGTCTGCTTTCTCATACCCATAAGCATATTTTGAGTTGGGTGGGCGACAAACAATCCGCGCTGTGAACAACGTTATCAAGGAAATGGCTACATCGGTTGCCGAATCAATTCCGTCACTCAATACTGCCATGCTTCCGGAAAAAGCTCCGACAACGATCTTTAAAGTGGAAAGAATCGCATTACCGATAACTCCAATCCAAGAGGTAGTGATGAGTATTTTTTCTCGATTTTTCATTCAGTCTTCTCGTTTTTGCCAGTCTTTTTGTTGATACATGGTTATTCAATCAAAATCAAAGAGGTTAGACTTTCCAGCTAACCTCTTCCCTTGCTTTTGTCGGGGTGATACGATTCGAACGTACGACCACACGCCCCCCAGACGTGTACTCTAACCGGGCTGAGCTACACCCCGAAAGCGGCGCAAAGGTAGCGCTTTTTTTTTATATTCCAAAGCTTTCTCTGTAAAAATCCAGCGACTCAAATATATCTTCTTTTCCGGCTGTTTGATTGATTTTAATTTTTCCGGGAGCCTCCAGCAATGTGAAATTGATACTGCTACCTTCATTTTTTTTGTCGTGCATCATCAGCTCAAAAAGTTGATCGTAATGCTTACAGTTAAAGTAGAAGACGCCATAATTTTGTTTGATGAAATCGACGGTTTTGCATAATTTGTATTTATCAAATCCGCAAAATTTGTAAGAAAGATACAGCTCGCAAACGATACCCCAAGCTACGGTATAACCATGAGGTTCGGGGCTGTTGATTTTGTGGGAAAAACTTTCAAAAGCATGCCCTACCGTATGTCCCAGGTTCAGCGCTTTCCGGAGACCTTTTTCAAAAGGGTCTTCGACCACAATACGCTCTTTAACAGTGACGGAGTCAAGCAATAAATCTTCCAGTAAATTGTAATCAATCGTTTCCAGGTTGAAGGAAAGGATTTTTTCCCACGATGCGTCATCGGTCAGCAAACTGTGTTTTAGCATTTCTGCATAGCCGGAAAGGATATTTTGTTTGTCTAAGGATTTGAAAAAATCGGCGTTGATCAATACCGCTTCTGCCGATGAAAAGGCGCCAATTTCGTTTTTTAATCCCTCAAAGTTGATTCCTGTTTTTCCTCCGACTGCGGCATCAACGGCTCCCAACAAAGTCGTTGGAATATTGATAAAACGAATACCTCGTTTGAATGTCGCTGCCGCAAATCCGCCAAGATCAGTAACCATGCCGCCTCCTAAATTAATTAGCAATGATTTTCTGCTCGCGCCATGTTCACATAGATACTTCCAAACGTAAGACAGAGTCTCCAGATTTTTATGCTGATCGTCTGCTTGAATAATGACTTCTTTGCATGTCTTCAGTGCAGAAACCTGTTGGAGAAAGGGAAGACAATAGCGGTGACTGTTGGTATCCGTCAATAGAAAAACGTTATCATAAGCCACTTCCTGCAACACTTGTTGAAGATCATCCTGAAAATACCGGCATTTTATTACTCGCTGTGACATTTTTTTAATTGTGAGGTTTTATTTGAATTAAAGAACTGTGCGGATATTTGTTTCCACTGAAAGAAGAAAGATTTGCTTCAACCGTTCCGATTTTTAATTTAGCTCTGATTCGAAGCGGGTATCGATTAGAATCGTCGCCAATCCATATTTCAAGCGCTTTTTTACTCGTTGTAAAAGCATCATCAATGACATCAACTTCAAACTTCAAGGCTTTGTATTTTTGGCTGTCATTTTTCTCTAAAATAACTTGCCCGGCATATTTGATTTGTAATTTTATATTGTCGCGACCGATGAAAGCAGAAAGTGGTATCGTTTCTCCTACCGTCAGATTATCAAAGTCCAGCATCCGGGTGAACATGAATATATTTAACATGTCGAATGCGACAGTAGAGGCTTTCAAAGTTTTTTCAAATCGGACGTTTCCATCGGCATTATAGCGGATGGATCGAGCTTCTGTTTTTTTCTCTCCAAATTGTACAAAAGCAAGTTCTTCCACATAATTCGTATTTCCCTCATGCAAATATTTTTTGTGGTATACCGGCTCAATATGAGCGTTAACATACGAATATAACGTATCTCGCATTTTAAAAATCTTATCAAAAGCAGCGCTCGTGCGGAAAGAAAGCGTGGAACAATAGGCCGATTTGAGATCCAATACATCTTCAGAAGATACGGAATAAAACGCACTCCCGGCTTTTGCCATGATGATGCCCCAGTGGAAATGAATATCAAACGAAAGTTGCTCACCCGGCGCAAAAGGTAAATCTTTCTCCGGATTGTTGTTTGCAAGCGCTTGTGCAAGACACAGGCACATTATAAAAAACAGAAAACTCCGCCTACATCCCCGGAGCAATAAGCCGGGAATTTTGCGACTGATGTTGGCTTTGACTTGCCGGAATCGTTGCATTTGTCTTTTTTTCTTTGGGTTTATTTTTTGTTATCTCCAACGGTTTTTGTTCCATAATCGGAGTGGAAGTTACATTCCAATGCTGTTCTATTTTCCAGTTTTGACGAATATCCAAAAAGCCCGGATAATAATAAACTTTTTCCGGATGTTGATGAAGGCGGTAATTTCCTGTATCCCATTGTTCATTTCCGTTTGTATCAACTATATAACGTAAATAATATTTGGACGGTTTAAGATTCATGAACAATAAGCCTCCATCTTTCAGAGTGGCTTTCCGTACTATTTTTTCGGAACCTTCCAATAACTCTCCGTATCCATTCTCCGAGATTCCCTCCACATATACATATAAATGTCCGTATTCATTCTCCGGTTTAATTTTGAATGACTTCTCCAATGGTGCATTCCATTTCCCGTAAATCCCGATGAAAAGGGCAGAATCCATTGTAATTTTAAATTCACGCCCATATTCCCATCTGCGTGATAAAATATACATCATCGGATGCTGTGCATCTTGACGGATGGAGAATGATTGAGGTTCCCATTGTGTGGAATCGATCTTTCGCCAGAGGGCAATATAAGATGAATCAAATGCAAGTAAAGGCTCTGAAAATACGATGTTTATGGAGTCGAAAACATCCAGTACAGACGAAGCGCTGACCGATATTCCGAGAAAATCGATCTTTTCCTCCTTATCGCCTTTCCCTTTTTCGTCTTTTTTCGCCCTGGCACGGGTTTTTTCAAACAGGCGAAGTGTATCGGAAACCTGCACTAAATGATTCAGGGAATCGCTTTTATAATAAGAAACTTCTATTTGCAATGTATCCTGCTGGTATATCAATGAGTCTTTAATCCAGTAATCCAGCGTCTTATTTTCTTCCATAAACTCAATCACACTCCAATCTTCCGCTATCGGTTGCGCAATATTCAGAAATTTGATTTTCGGAAGTGTGTCTAATGCAGCATTGAAATAAAGTGAAAACTTATGCGGTAACGGCCTTTCCGACTTCCTCAGATAAGATTTTTCAAATTTCTCCTTGAACAAAAACAGCACAACATCATCCGGTGTAAAATGCGTGTAGTCGATCTGAACAATCGTATCTACAGTAACGCTATCCCTCCAAAGCGTATCCATGCGCGAAGCCTGCGTCGCATCCGGAATGATGATGCTGTCGCTGAATGCAATATCTTCGCCCGCCTGGTCGAATTTATAATCCCGGTTTAAGTCGTTCAAAGCGTATATTTTGTACGATCCGGGCGATACATTTCTTATCCAGAATTGCCCTTTGTCATTAGTTTTGGACGTTCGGGTGAAAGGGATGGTAACAAACGCGGAATCTTCCAGGTTCTCATGCAGGCCAATCAGTATTCCGGGCATCGGTTCCAGATTTTCCGCATTTAAAAGCGTACCGGAAACGACCAGCGAATCGACTGTTTCTCCCGTTGAAAAGGCGAAAGAAAAGTTTTCCAATGAATTTTTTTCATTGTTATCTACAATCGCATCCGTGAAATCAATGGTATAAGTTGTATGCAGACGTAATGAATCTTTTATTTCAACAATCACCTTTTTACCCAGTGCCTTAATGACCGGAAACTCCATTTGAGGAGGAGTAATAATAATTTTCTCCGAAGGCTTTTCCACGAGAATTAATTCATCGAAAAGTATTTCTATCTTATTTTTTTGATAATTCAATGCACCCGGCATCGGCGTACTCGAAACGAAACGCGGAGGCGTTCTATCTTCAGGTCCTCCCTGCGGGGCACCAACACTTGCGCAAGCATACAACATGCAGAGCAGGAAGATCCCGCATATAGAAAAAAACACCAACTCCCGAATGATTCCGAAAACCTTAGCTACTGTCATGCAAAATGTATTAATGTACCGATGAAAACGCATATTTACCTTTTGTTGACAGATATACTGTTTTCAAGAGTTCTTATTTGTCTGCAAATTTATCAATTTTTCCCGGGTTTGACAATAATTGATGCCCAATCCTGCAAAACAAACATTTTTTTTTCTCGCAATACTCTCGCCTTAGCTGAATGAGCGCCTGCGAATCGGCGGCATGACAAACATCAACTCCCGCCCGCGCAAAAAGCAGGGTAATCGCATTTTTTTCCGGTGGAATTTTTTCCATGAGAAAGATAGATTTCTCGATGAATTGGTTTAATTTCTTACTCTTCCCGTAAGCAAATAATAGTGGGACAACCGTGTTGATAATGATGATATGTAATGCGGAAAGCCCCAATCTTTTCTCTTTTTTCGCAGATTGACTCTTGAAATGGTAATGTTCCTGCCAATAATCGGATATTTGAGGAGAGAAGAGTTGGAAATAATCATCCATTCCATCGGCAAATAGAATCTTAGAGAAGAAGTGTTCTCCCTGAGAAAAGAGCATGGCCAACTGTGCTAATTTGACGTGTGGAAAATTATTTGGGCGTATCCGCAATCGCTTGAAAAGATAACTCTCAAGCGGTGTCAAATTGAATTTCCTCTGAAGAAAAGAGTATTCTTGCTGCAATGAAAAATAATATGTGTCGGAGATGTCATCTTCTTCCAGCAATCCGGCTTGTCCTAAAAACAGAGACTCTATTTGCAAAGGGTTATCCTGATGTTTTTGGATACATCTGAAAGGCAAACTTTTGGCCAGTCGCTCGAAAGCATCGCCATTGATTCCAAAGCCAAAATTCCGGCAGAGGAGAATGTAAAGCGCTTCTTCCCAATCGCCATTACTCTGTTGCAGGATATTAAATATATGATTTGTTTTTTGCTCTATTCGCTCGATGAATAGGGAATTTTTCCATGCCGTAAGATAGATTTCGGGAATTTCAAAAATCCGGTCAAGACAGGGAACTTCTTTGTCCGAATGTAATAAGTATTCATAATTATTCCTGATTTCATCGGGTATTTTTATGACCGATTGATGGATTGACCGGCCATTTTTCGCAAAAACCGCTGCAATATCTGCATTTTCTACCAAATGCAGAATAACAGAATTATAAGCATCGTCCGAACAATGTCCGTGCCGGTTCCAGTCGGAAGCATGAGTATGTATTTCTACATTTCCCGCCCACACTTTGTTGTCGATACAAATTTTAGCATTAAAAAAGTCAGGGCCTGCATTGGTGTTATGTATGCCGGGGTCAATCACAGAGAACGGAATCCCGTCGACTGTGCGAAGTTGATCAGAAGAATACAGTCTAAATTTCCACACGTAATGAATTAAACGTTCCATTTTGACAAGATTTTGATTTATGCCGCAAATATACAGTAAAAAAACAAATCTAAAAGAAAAAATTATGACCAAAATCACTTATATTTGCATCTCCTAAGTAAACTAAAAATAGAAGAGATGAAAATAGCATTAGTCGGTTACGGAAAGATGGGCAAAGAGATAGAGAAAATCTCGCTGGAAAGAGGCCATCAGATTGTTTCCATCATAGACATTGACAGTACGGAAAATTTTAGCAGTGATGCTTTCAAACAGGCGGATGTAGCGATCGAATTTAGTAATCCGATAGCAGCTTTCGAAAATTATAAAAAATGTTTTGCCGCACAAATACCTGTCGTTTCCGGTACTACGGGATGGTTGGAGCACCTGGAAGAAATCAAGCGATATTGTAAGGAAGAAGGGCAGACTTTTTTCTATGCCTCTAATTTCAGTATCGGCGTCAATATTTTCTTTGCGGTCAACAAATATTTGGCGCGCATCATGGAGCATTTTCCCGAATATGATGTGAAAATGGAGGAAGTACACCACATCCATAAACTGGATGCTCCCAGCGGAACAGCTATTACATTGGCAGAAGGAATTTTGGAGAACATCAGCCGGAAAACTGAGTGGAAAGGGGGTACGGAAACTGCTGCGGAAACCTTACCGATACATTCCATTCGGGAAGGAGAAGTACCCGGTATTCATGAAATCACTTATGAATCGGATGCCGATGTTATCCGTATCAAACACGATGCTAAAAGCCGGAAAGGTTTTGCTTTAGGCGCTGTGGTCGCAGCAGAATTTGTCAAAGAGAAAAAAGGATTCTTGACGATGGACGATCTTTTTAATGAGCGATATTTTAATTTTTAACAATGCACTTAATAATGAATCAATGAATATACGCATGAAACTTAACAAATCACAGAAGTTTAACAAATCACAGTGGATTAAATTCAGTATCGCCGCCATTATCTATACTTTATTTACAGTATGGACAGGCAATTACTGGCTGTTATTCGGCCTGCCCGTTATTATTGATATTTACCTGACCAAACTTATTCCCTGGGGCGCTTGGAAAAAATCCGAAAATCAGACGTTAAAAAAGGTGACGGAATGGGTAGATGCCATCCTTTTTGCTTTAGTTGCCGTCTATATCATCAATTTGTTTATTTTCCAAAACTACCAGATACCCTCTTCTTCGTTGGAAAAAACGTTGTTGGTAGGCGATTTTTTATTTGTCAGCAAAGTAAGTTACGGGCCGCGGGTTCCTAACACTCCGCTTTCGTTTCCTCTGGCACAGCACACGTTGCCTGTTTTGAATTGCAAATCGTATATCGACTGGCCGCAATGGGATTATAAACGATTAAAAGGAACAGGAAACATCCGGCGAAACGATATCGTTGTCTTCAATTTTCCTGCAGGAGATACCGTCGCCTTGAAAATACAGAATACAGATTATTATTCCCTTTGTAAACGAAATGGATGGAACGTGGTGAACAGCGATAAAGCAGAATTTGGCGACATCGTATTCCGCCCGGTCGACCGACGTGAAAATTACGTAAAACGTTGCATCGGGATGCCGGGAGATACTCTCGAAATAAGAAATAATGCCGTTTTCATCGACGGAAAACAGATGGAAGAACCCGAACATGCACAGATGAATTATTTTGTAGAAACGAATGGAGCTTACATCTCCGAAGAGCAGTTCCGGATCTTACAGGTGAGTTACGAAGACCGCGCTTCTTTTTCCAATCCCGGAATTCTTTCCCATGTAGGTATCCAACCGGCGACGATAGATGGCCGTTTCAACCCCGTCTACCGGATTCCGCTAACGAAAAAAGCGCTGGAAACAGTAAAACGCTTCACTTTTGTAAAATCAGTTCACATTGAGCCGGATGATATTTTTGAAAACTATGTTTATCCTGTAGATTACGAAACCGGTTGGTCGCGCGATAATTATGGCCCATTATGGATACCCCAAAAGGGGGCAAGTATTGCCTTGAATGATAAAACATTGGGACTTTACGCCCGTTGTATTGTTAATTATGAGGGAAATACCTTAAAAGTGAACGATGATAAGATTTATTTGAACGGTACATTGGCAAGCAGTTATACGTTCAAATACGATTATTACTTCATGATGGGCGATAACCGGCATAATTCGGCCGATTCTCGCTCCTGGGGATTTGTTCCTGAAGATCATGTTGTCGGAAAGCCGATTCTGGTATGGTTATCCCTGGACAAAGACCGTGGCCTTTTCGATGGAAAAATCCGATGGAATCGAATATTTAAGATAGTACACCCGGAATAAATGTCGGCTAAAAAAGAAAAATGGCTTTCCGTGCAGAGATGGGCAATGATCATCTGCTGTTCACTGTTCCTGGCTTTGGCAATTCGTTATTTTTTGCTGGAGTCGTTTCAGATGCCTTCTTCTCAAATGGAGAATACGATTTTGGCTGGAGATTACATTTGGGTGGATAAGACGGCTTATGGCCTCAATATTCCGATGATTCCGGAAAAAATTTGGGCAAAGCCTGTAGAAAGGCATGATATTGTTGTTTGCAGAACAGCTTCGGGAGTGATGATTAGCCGTTGTTTAGGGCTTCCCGGAGATACATTGGAAGTGAAAGCCTACGATTATTATATCAACGGAAAGAAGTTGCCGAAAAGTCCGAATGTAATTTTACCTTATCAGTACGATTTACCGTCCGATGCTACTGTGAAGGCAATGATGAAGAAGTTGCAAATTCCACTGCGGGATTCTTTCGATGAAAACGACAAAAAGATACGATTTTTCACTAAATACGAGTATTATTCGCTGACCAATGTGCTGGAGGAGATTGTTTTTGAGTCTTATGAAAAAGACTCGGAAAATTATAAGATTTGTATCCCCAAAAATCAATACTGGATGCTTGCCGACAATGTCAATGCGTCTGTCGATTCCCGGCATTTCGGGTTTGTCAGCCAAGCGGATTTGGTAGGAAAGGCTTGTCTGATCTGGTTTAGTAAAAACCCGTTGGAAAATGGATTGAGCGGCTATCGTTTTGAGCGATTTTTCCGTAAAATATCCCGATGAAACCGTGTATTTCTCATGAAAACAACGTATCTTTCAACTGCCTATCTGGCGCCGATTGCCTGGTACACACAATTGCTATCTGACCAAGTTGTTGTGGAGAGATACTGCCATTATATTAAACAAACCTACCGAAACCGCTGTATGATTGCTACGGCTAATGGACTTCTTTCTTTGAGTATCCCCATCGAAAAACCGGCAACTCCAAAGGCTTTCACCAAAGACATCCGCATTGCTGCACATGGAGATTGGCAACATCTGCATTGGAATGCGATCGTATCTGCATATAACTCTTCTCCTTTCTTCGAGTATTATGAAGACGATTTTCGCCCTTTTTATGAAAAGAAAACGACGTTTTTGTTCGATTTCAACGAAACTTTACGCGAAATGATTTGTCGTTTAATCGACCTTGAACCCACAATCGTTTACTCTGAAGAATACCTGCCGGAGGTTGACAATGATTTTCGTGAACTGATCCATCCCAAGAAAAATTATTTACCGTTCGACAGTGCATTTATTCCGACTCCTTATTATCAGGTTTTTCAGCAGAAACATGGATTTCAACCCAATTTATCAATTATTGACTTACTCTTCAATATGGGGCCGGAGAGTTTGTTGGTGCTATTCAATTCAACAAAACAGTTTCACCACTTCACGTAAATACCAAGCAGGAAATACCCTTTTCATCGAAAATTTCGTTACTGATATCCCACAGCATATCGCCGGTTAAGGCATCTATATCTGCGTATGTTTCAGGGAGGCCATCGTAACGGTTGTAGTGTAAGAAACTTTTCCCCATATTCAGGAAGATGCTTTCCTTGTTTTCTCCGGAAACGCTTAATTGTCCTTTCAACTGCTTTTTTGCAGCATCTAACTGGGAAGTAGTGAGCTTGTTTTCGCAGAGTTTTTTCAGTTCTTTGCTTATTAAATGAATACATCGCTCAATTTGGCATTTTTCCGAACCGAAATAAATGGAAAAGACGCCCGTGTCGGAATAAGAAGTCAGCGAAGAATCCACCTGATATACTAAGCCGTGTTTTTCCCGCAGGGAAATGTTCAGACGACTGTTCATTCCCGGACCTCCCAGGAGATTATTCAACAGGTATAATCCCAATCTTTTATCATCATGGATGCTGTACGACTGCCGACCCATCATCACATGCGCCTGAGATGTCCCTTTTTCCAGCCGGCAGTGTTGGCAAGTATGCTGCAGTTCCGGCGCTTGCCGCTCCGGAACAAATGCTGAATATTGGCCGATTTCATCGGCATATTTTTCCGCGAAACGGACGATTTTCTTGAAATCTATATTTCCCACGGAAAAAAACACCATCCTCTCCGGTCGATAATGCCGATGCATAAATGCAAGACTTTGCGGAACGGTAAATTGCTCTAAAATTGCCGGAGTTCCCAAAATATGATGTCCCATGGAATGTCCTTCAAATAAAAGATTCTCGAAATCATCGTAAATCAACTCCGAAGGATTGTCTTCGTAAGACTGTATTTCATCCAAAATGACTTCCAACTCTTTTTTCGCCTCCCGTTCCGGAAAACAGGAGTGAAAAACTAAATCGGAAAGTAATTCAAAAGCCCGTTCAAAATACTGTTCCGGGAAAATGCTGTAAATAAACGTTTCTTCTTTGGTGGTATAAGCATTTAATTCTCCTCCGACACATTCCATCCGGTTGAGAATATGCCAGGAACGACGCTTTTCCGTTCCTTTGAAAAGCATGTGCTCGATGAAATGCGCCATTCCGTACTCTTTTTCCTGTTCATCCCGCGCGCCTGTGTTCACGACAAATCCACTGTACGATACCGGCGAATTGACCGGTAAATGTATCAGTCGAAGACCATTAGATAAAGTATGTGTGTTGTATTGCATATTTTTCCTCTCTTGTATTAAGTTTTTTACTGCGTTTATTAGGTTGCAAAATTAGAAATAAATACCTTTGCACGGTTAAAAAACAAAAAGTAAAAAATGAAAAGATACATTTATGCTTGACCATCTGAAACTTATACTGCAACGAGAAGCTGCTGCGGTGCTGAATGTTCCGGTAACAGATGCTTACGAAAAGACCGTAAATTTAATCATCGAACAAGTACATCATCGAAAAGGCAAATTGGTGATTAGCGGTATGGGGAAAGCCGGACAAATAGCTGCCAATATTGCTACCACTTTCAGTTCGACAGGTACCCCTGCCGTATTTCTTCACCCAAGCGAAGCGCAACATGGAGATTTGGGAATCATCAGCGAAAATGATTTGCTACTGGTCATTTCCAATTCCGGGAAAACACGGGAAATCATCGAATTAATCGAATTATCCAGAGTATTGATACCCGACATCCACTGTATCGTGATTACCGGAAATGAGGACAGTCCGCTGGCGAAACAGGCAGATATTGTTTTATTCACCGGCAACCCGAAAGAGGTTTGTATCCTGGGATTGACACCGACAACTTCAACTACGGTCATGACCGTTATCGGCGACTTGCTTGTAGTTAGCGTCATGAAGAAAATTAACTTTTCCAAAGAGGAATACGCCAAAAGACACCATGGCGGATACCTTGGCGTCATATCTCGAGGAAATGAAACGGAATAGAGGTCTTAGTCGAAACTCCTGCATTGGATTTTTTCCTAATAAGTCCTTATTATTCTTAAATCATTCTAAACTCGTATCAAATAAAATAGAATTCGCATTATCTTTGTAATGCTCATTTCCGATGTAAAATTCGATGTAAAATATGTCTTCAAAGGTTGTTACATTGTTGTTTGGAATACCATTTTGGGTTGCTTGCTCCTCAGACGCTCCTCAAATACGTGCCGTGTGTGATAATAATCAGGCAGGTATATATACTGTTAAGTGGGAACTTTCTCCGATGAAATCGGGAAAAGTTAAGATTCTGGAGTCAAAAAATCCTGACAATTTCGATCAGGCTGTTCCGGTAAATGAAAAAAATATTGCGGAAGGATTTTCTACAATTGTCCGAAAAGATGAACAAAGACGCTTCTTCAAATTAATTTTTAACAATAAATGTACTTCTATCATCGGAGAAAGACACATCATTACCGATAAAATAGAAAATCTCAGAGATTTGGGCGGATACTACAAAAACAAAACAAAGCAAGTTCAATGGGGCAAAATTTATCGTTCGGGAACGCTTTGTTGTTCGTCAAATAAAGACAAGACGATATTGGATTCCCTGCATTTGCAAACTATTATAGATTTGAGAAACAGTCCGGAATTGGGAGGAGATTGCCCTTTGTATGAAATCTCTCATGTAAAAACAATCTCTCTCCATAAAATGCCGGTCAAGATGCTTTATGATAAAATCATTGCCGGCCAAATGATGAAAGGAGATGTACTGGTTTCCCTCCAGGACATGTATGCACAGATTATTGAAGAAGATACAACTTCACTGCGTAAGATATTCGACTTTTTAGTCGACGGGAAAAATTATCCGCTACTGTTTTATTGCGGCTTGGGAAAAGACTATTCCGGCATAGTATCGATGCTGATTTTAGGCGCTTTAGACATTGACCGGGAACAAATATTTAACGATTATATGCTGTCCAATCAATATATCGACTTCCAAAAATTAGCCATACACCCCACAGATTTTGAGGAAGAATCAAAACAGGAAGCGCTAACAACCCTGTTGAGAGCCAACGAAAGAGTGTTTGACTTCGTTTATGACAAGATTGAACGCGATTATGGCTCCATTCCGAATTACCTGGAAACAAAATTACATTTTGCCGGCAAAAAGAGAGAGAAACTGGCCGAGATATTGTTATATTGAAAAAACTGCGTACCTTTGCACCTTGAAACAAAAAACGGAAAAATTCATCGCCGGAATTATCCCGGCAAATTTAACATTAATTTTGGAAACATTTGAAGAATTAGGGGTTTCCCAACCTATCATAAAAGCGATTCGCGAAATGGGATATGAGAGTCCAATGCCAGTGCAAAAGGAAGTGATTCCCTATTTACTGGGAAATGACAATGAAGTAATCGCACTGGCTCAGACGGGTACGGGAAAAACCGCAGCTTTTGGGTTGCCTATTATACAAGGCATTCAAATAGATTTGTGCAGTCCCCAGGCGCTCATACTTTGCCCCACCCGCGAACTTTGTCTGCAAATTGCCGACGATTTGAACGAATATTCCAAGTATATCGAGCATCTCAAAGTGCTTCCGGTATACGGAGGATCCAGTATCGACAGCCAGATTCGCTCACTGAAACGTGGCGTACACATTGTAGTGGCAACTCCGGGACGTTTGATTGATTTGCTCAACAGGAAGACTGTTAAGCTGGACAATGTCAGAAACGTTGTACTGGATGAGGCCGATGAAATGCTGAATATGGGCTTCACCGAAAGTATCGACGCCATTTTGGCGGAAGTGCCGGAAAGTCGGAATATGCTGCTCTTCTCTGCCACCATGCCTGCAGGTATCCGAAGTATTACTAAAAAGTACATGCGTTCCCCCAAAGAAATCACTATCGGAAAGAAAAATGAAGGAACAAAAAGTGTAAAACATGTTTACTACATGGTTCATGCCAAGGATAAATATCTGGCATTAAAGAGAATAGCAGATTATTATCCAAACATTTACGGCATTATCTTCTGTCGTACCAAAAAAGAAACGCAGGAGATTGCAGATTTGCTGATCAAAGACGGTTATAATGCCGATTCCTTACATGGCGACCTTTCCCAGCAACAGCGGGATTATGTGATGAACAAGTTTCGCATCCGCAACCTGCAACTACTGGTTGCCACCGACGTGGCCGCCCGCGGATTGGATGTGGACGACTTGACACACGTCATCAACTACGGTCTTCCGGACGATATCGAGTCTTACACGCACCGTAGTGGACGTACCGGTCGCGCAGGGAAAACGGGGACTTCCATTTCCATCATTCACCTGAAAGAGAAGCATAAAGTTCGTGAACTGGAAAAGATACTGAACCGTCCTTTCGATCAGGGGGCAATTCCTACCGGAAATCAAATCTGTGAGAAACAACTGTTTAACTTTGTCGACCAGATAGAAAAAGTCAAAGTGAATGAGGAAGAGATTGAAAATATTCTTCCTTCTATATACCGGAAACTGGAATGGCTGGACAAGGAAGATATTGTCAAACGAATGATTTCGCTGGAATTTAACCGCTTAATTGATTACTATCAGGAAGCGGGCGATATCGAAGCACCGCAGGAATATTCCGGTAAAAAGGGGAAATTTGAGCGAAGTGAGAAAGGTGAAAGAAACCGTTTCTCCGGCAGAGGCAACGGTAATGGTACCGGACGTGGAGCGGAAAAGGGTTACACCCGTCTTTTCGTCAATGTAGGAAAAATGGACGGGATTAATCCGCCATCACTCATTGGGTTAGTGAACGATTATGTCCCCGGAAAAATCGCTATCGGAAGAATTGACTTGATGAAAAATTTCTCTTTCTTTGAAGTTCATGACGCAGATGCACAAAGTGTTGTAAGAGCGATGAGGAACGGCGATTTCCAAGGCCGCAGAATTTCTGTAGAAGTTGCTCAGGACAAGCCTTCGGAATCGAGAGGAAAGGCAATTAAGGAATCTAAGGATAAGAAAAGATCTGACAGGCGGTTTAAAAGATAAAGATTTTATGAAAGCGAAGACGATACTAATCATATTCATTGCGATGAATGTCAGCACATCTGCATGGTCTCAAACGGCAGACTGTTTAAAAGATTTCGATTTCTTAGTCAAAAAAATCCGGTCCGATTACCCGGGCTATAATGAAAAGGTTACAAATGCAAATCGTTCGCAGCTCGCGCTTTTAGAAAAGGAAATCAGACAAAAGATAACTGCATATCCCGATAGTTGCGGATATTATTTGAGTAAATATACCGATTTCTTCAGAGACAACCACCTTCGTGTCGGACGTATTTGGAAACAGAATAATCAGCAATCGGAGATTATGGATGTTTCAACATACGGGAAAAACCTGTATATCAATATCGACAGTCTGCAACAGGCAACCCAGAATGCAACCGGCATAGAAGGTGTTTGGGAAGGATTTTGGCAAAAATTTATTGTTACCAAAGACGGGCAAAAATATATTGCCGCTGTTGTAAACAACCAGGGATGGAAAAGCGGACAGGTTTTGTATGAATTTATACCGCTTAATGATACTGTTTTTGAGGTAATAAACCATTCTTTAATTAAAGACAGGGAGACATTTAAAACAAAAGCTTCATTACATCTGAATGGGAAAATTATTGAAATTCATGACAATACGAGATTTGTTCGTAAATCCGATTCCGATATTTTAGATAAAGCCACGCTATATTCGTATACACCTCTATACCCCAATGGAAGAAATACTTTTCCTGTTGCAATGTATCTGAGCGACAGTACATTTTATTTGAGAGTACCAAGTTTCGGCAATAGCACGGGTAACGAATTTGTAAGGAAGCATTGGGACGAAATTGCGAGTCGCCCGAATTTGATAATAGATATTAGATATAACGGAGGCGGACAAGACAATTATTATCAAGAACTTGCGAAGATCGCGTATACAAAACCATACGAATCGAAAGGAGTAGAGTGGTATGCTTCAAAAGGGAACATTCATGTTTTTGAAGACGCCATGAAAAAGGGAGAGATTCGCAATGGTGAAGACGGCATAAAATGGACGCAAACGTTGGTTGATGCCATGAAAAAGAATGTAGGAGGTTTTGTTACTCATCCGTATAATGTAAGCGATAATACAATGGTTCAATGGGATACCGTTTATGCGATGCCACGCAATATCGGGATTATTATCAATGAGGGAAACGGTTCTTCGGCGGAACAGTTTTTATTGGCTGCAAAAGAAAGTGATAAGGTAGTTTTGTTTGGGAACTGTAATACAGCGGGAGTTCTTGACTACTCAAATATTACGTCAAATTCTCTTCCATCAAATAATTATCAATTATGGTGCCCGATGACACGCTCAAAACGCCTGCCTGAATCTCCAATTGACAATATTGGCATTGCGCCCGATGTAATTATTCCGTTTCCTGCAACGGAACAATTATATGGAAAATTGGATAATTGGGTTTATTTTGTTAAGAATTATTTAGAATTTGTAGATAAATAAATGTGAACACATCATATTATGTGGGATTTCAGTATCAAAGACTTTTTCAGTACATTCATTGTCCTTTTTGCGATCATTGATGTATCGGGATCAATGCCTATTTTTGTTGATCTGAAGAACAGGAACAAATCTTTTAGTCCCTTGAAAGCCTCTTCCTTTTCGTTTCTCATTCTTCTTACTTTCTTTTTTGTTGGCGAAGGAATTCTGAAACTTTTCAATGTCGATGTAAGTTCCTTTGCCGTAGCCGGATCTTTAGTGCTTTTTGTGATTGCCTGTGAAATGACTTTCGGTATAGAGATATTCAAACTGGATTCTCCCGGCGGAAGTGCAACGATGGTTCCGATTATATTTCCCCTGTTGGCCGGCCCGGGAGCCTTTACCGCTTTATTGTCATTGAAGGCGGAATACAGTTCTTTCGAGATTATAATGGCTTTGACGCTCAACATGGCGATCGTCTATATTGTTCTGCGAAAAGTAGATCTGATCGAAAAGTTGATCGGAGCAGGAGGCGTTTACGTGCTCCGTAAATTTTTCGGGATCATTTTAATGGCGATTGCTGTTAAGCTTTTCATGGGGAATATCACCTTTCTGCTGGGACATTGAAAACCGGAACTTATGCGTTATACTGTATGCAGTTTAAAATTGTGAAATAAGGGCAGTAGCCGGAATCCGGAACGGATTCTATTTTGGTAGCCCGAACGTTTTAACGTCGGGCTACCGGGATGGCATCCGTTCCAGATGCATTTTTCCGCCTGAACTGTGATTCAAGACTTCCTTTTAAAAAGATATCCTCCTGCCATCAATAGCAGGATGCCTACGCCATCCGCTACCGGAACGTGGCTCCCATGACCGTTGCCAACGCCGCCGGGCGATGCCGTCAAGGTGGATTGGGTAGTGTTATCAAATAAACCGATACTACTGCTCGATGAGGAAGATAACAGGTTTTGCTTCGTCTCGTCGGTTTGTGTGGATGAGGTAACGGATTGTTGCTTGCCATACAGTCCCACGCCGGCAGAGGCCGGCGTCAGGACATGCAGCATCACTATCATATTCACAATCACTATACTACAGAAAACTATATAATTCCTTTTCATGATGTTCTGTTTTTTTTATTTGTTTTTACCGGATACTTACTACTTTCTTTACTTCTGCGCCAACCCGCACAATGTAAATTCCAGGCGTTGGCGTTTGATATTCATAAACCGAAGAAGATACTGCCGGTACATCCAGCAGCGTTCTGCCCCAACTGTCCGTAATCCGAATATCATTTAGTGCTTTACCATTTTCCGATACTATGCGAAGCGTTCGATGCGGTTGGCTGAGTATCCGGGCAGCAGATGTATTGGAAACTTCCCTAAGTCCCAACG
>JAISFI010000217.1 GCA_031263685.1 Dysgonamonadaceae bacterium
ACCACTTTGATTCAATAGAGTTATTGGTAGCAAGAAATATGAACTTGTCATTTTCTCTTATCTTTTGCTTTAACAAAGTAGCCGTTTTGCCACTTGTTTCTTTAGGCATACTATCATCCATCCAATCAATGTACACTTCTACCCCCATCTTTCTTAAAAAGACCACTGCATCTTCAATGTAGCCTCTATCTGAGTGGCTATGAGAAAGGAAAATAGATGTTCTAGCGTGTGATTTGTTAGTATAAGACCTCGTTTCATTCAAAATCACAGACTTTTGTGTGTAACCAGCTTTGCTATCAGCAATACGGGAAAGTTTACTTTTTGTAAGAATAGCCATGACAATTCAAATTTAATGTTTTGTGTCTTTAGGAGGACATGGGTCATTTCCGAAACTATCCTTATCTCTTATCTGACCATTAGAGCGATGAATGACGACTTCCGATTGTTGATTAATCGCAATTCCACGAGCAGTTCTAATGGCTTCTGCTTGCGTGTTTGTTACTTTAGTAACCCGTTCATTTCCAGCACCTCTTACAGTCCATTTGCCATCGTGAGGTACAACATGTTGATTCTTTCCCATCTGCCTAATTTTTATAAGTGAAACATATAAACGATACAGACAAACAATATACCATTCAATCAAAACTGACAGAATGGCGCATTTTCTTTGTTTTATTGACAGTGTAAATAATGTTATGTCTCACTTGTCTTATATCATTCAGTTATTTCCTTTTAGAATTTCGGTTTCTTTCATTATTTTTTCCATCTCCTCATTGTTCCTTTTTGATCTCTCCTGTCTTTCTATCTGTTCTCGAACCAATTCTTCGTATTTATCTACCTGCTTGCGGATAATTTTGATACTGTCATTGTATTTGAATTGATGTTCTAAACGATAAAGATTGTCTTCATTGGTATGCCCCTGCATTTTGATATACCTGTATTTCAAATCATTCTCCTTGTATAGAGTGACAGTTTGCCGTTGGTTGCCAATGTAGTACGACAAACCCAGTATCATTAAACCCATTCCTACCAATGAAAGAAAAACCCAATTAGAGGCAATCTCAATTTTGTGGTGATGCTCCACCTTGACAGGTTTACAGACTTCACTGATTGTTTCTTCAAGCCGTTCAGTCATGGCATTTACGGCAGCCAAATCAATCTGTACCGGTTCTACCGGCTTATCAATCGTCTGTTTATCCAGTTTATCACTTAACTTCTCGAACATTTCACAGACTGTCGAAACATCTATTCTATTTGTACTCATATTATTTTGAATTTTAATTGTTTATAAATGAAATCCTCTTTTCTTTTTCTTCTTTTTGAGTTTCTGTTAGCGTTGGAACTCCACTTCATCGGGGTCGCAATCTGTTCCCAACTGTTGAACATCGAATAACCCACCTAAAACTGAACCGACATTTTCTAAAACAGACGGTTGACTATGTGAATCATCCTGTTTAGGAGACTGAAGACTTATTTCCTGTTCCCGGCTGTTTTGCTTCAATTGAAAATCAATCTTGCTGTAACTACACGAACGGTCTATTTGTGAGCCGTTGAACGTGTAGTTGCCTTGTCCAAAACGGATACCCTGTATTTTGTCGGTACTCCCGTTTCTACGGAAATCGGTTGTAATACCCTGCCGTTTCAATTCCGTCGTCAGTTCCTGCCAGTTCCTGCACTTGGGTAAGGTTGCTTTGATGGCATCATAAATCCCGTATTTCGTTTTGTCCGGCTCTTTCAACCTATGCCGTTTTACATTCTCCTTGCCGTTGGCGATGTACAGTCCGTATTTCTTTGTCAGTTCCATACAAACTTTTGTACTCCTGAATCTTTCATTTTTGTCGGATATACGTTTGCCTTCGCTGTCAATCCGGTTAATGACCAGATGAATGTGCGGATGGTCGGTATCGTGATGCCGGGCTATGATAAACTGCGTATTTTTGTAACCCATTTTATCCAGATATTCCAATGCAATACCAATCATAGCCCTGTCTGTCAACCACTCTTTATCCTGAATTGAAAAGTCCAGCGAAATATGGGCTACCGGTTTTGTTATGTCCGGGCCGGCTTTACTCTGGGTGATGAAACTGTGGATAACGGACTCTTTATCTTTTGACCGTACCCCCTCTGCATAAATCAGCCGGGCGTTGTCCTTATCCAGGACATAGTTAATCACACCTCTGAACCCGCGACCCTGTACAATCTTAGCCATCATTCTTCAATTCGTTTGATCAGATTATCCAGACCTGCTATCTGCTGCATCCATTCCGGATGGACTTCCGCATATCCTGCCGTATGAGCTTTACGAGCAATCTGATTGATGTTGTTTGCCATACCTGCAAGCTGCCGGATGTAGCCCAGGTGTTCGGAAGTCAACCGCTGTTTAACTTCGCTCTTTGCAATGCAGCGGCGAATGTATTCGCTTTGGGTAAGTCCTGCCGAACGAACCTTCGCCCTGAACAAGAAATACTCTTCCGTCTCCATTTTGACGGTCAGTTTATATTTCTTTTTGTCGGCTTCGTCTTTCTTCGGACGACCGTTTTTATTCTGATTCCTTATCGTTTTCATACCTGTAAAATTTTACTGTTTGTATAGACCGGCGGAATGTTTTGCCTCGCAGAGCAAGGTTTCGGTCTGACCGAAACACAAACTTGCTCCGTTGAAAAATCAGGCGCAACCCGTTGTATCATCCGGTTTCTACTGTTCATCTTCTTATCCCCCATTTTTTCTTCTTTACCTCCGGTTTTACCATCGGCTTCCGACACAGGAAATCATTCAGGTCTTTAAATCCGGTGTATCGTTCCGAACGATCATGGACGGATAAACAAGCCGATCTGATTTCTTGAGTTGTCTTTTCTCCAGCTTCATCGTTATCCAGATAAGTGTAAATTTCACGATGTGATTTCAGAAAATCCATCGCCTTCCGAACGTTAGCAACCGAATTAAGAACCGCTACATCATGTTCGCTCTTTTCTATTTTCTGTATGGTGAGGTAAGAGAGAAAGTCCCAGAATCCCTCAAAGACCAGGCAAGTGTCTCTGTTGCTCCGAATGGTTGTAATGTCCTTTGGCGAAATGCAGCTTTTGAAATTGGGCGGGCTGTTTAATTCATATCCGCCTTTGTCGTTCCTGAACCCGATAGAGAAATAATCTTTGTCCCGGTTCCGGTAATGAATTTCCCGGCAATAACGATTTGCCAGGTCCAAATCTATTTTCCGTTCCTGAACCCATGCGATTAATTTGGAGTGAGTAATCGGAAAGATGTTTTGTATTGTTGTCGGAATTTCATTTTTTGTTTCATTGGAAACAGTATTCCTATGAAAAGAGAAGGAATTTACCTGCCGTGTTGTTGTACTGACGTATTGATTTATTTCAGCAATGGCTTCTTTCAATAAACAGTCGTCTAATTTCATCACTAAATCAATGATAGAGCCACCTTCGTTTGTGCCGAAATCATGCCATATATTTTTCCGGTAATCCACTTTGAAACTCGCATTCCGGTCTTCCCTGTACGGACAATGATACATACCGTAATAGCCGTAATCTTTCACCGGAGTTATACCTCTGCTATCAAGGTATCGCCGGATACTGATTTGTTTTATCTCTGTGAGAGCCATAATCTCCGATTTTTTGTTGTTTTGTTGTAAATCAGTTATAATTCGCTTTATAATAAATAGTTACAACTGCAACAAACCCACAACAAAACTTGTATACGTTGCCGGTTACTGCAACAAAATAAAATTTGTTGTGCTTTTGTTGTGTAATTGTTGTATGACTGAATCTATTGAATATCATAATATTAAATTCCATATACAACATTACAACAGAATTCTGTCTATTACAGTACGCGGTATTTCAAAATAGCGTCCTTTTCTTTTCATCGGGAAAAGTTCGCCTTCTGTTCCGATGTGATAAAAAGCATATTCGCCGTTTTTCCCGGAATGAATACCCCAGGTGTCTTTCAGGATACTGCGGATTTGGGTAACATCTGCCCGAAGTCCGGTGTCGCGCAGTTCATCAATGAAATCTTTGGGACAGCACAATACGCTGTCCTGATTGAGCCGTTCCATAATGTCGCGGCAATAGCCGGCCATTTCCATTTCTATTTTGTTGGTATTGTATTTCTTGATTTTCTGCAAAGCAGGTGTTTCAAGCATATCCGGAGTGAACCACATCCGGGATTCGTTCCGGGTGGAAAGTTTCCGGTTCAGGAGAAAATGCAGGAAATGCGGAATCTCAACCGCCATCTGTGTACGCAGATTGATATTGTCCTTTCCGACCGGATTGATTTTACGCACCCAGAAGCGGACTTCTTCCCTGGGAATAATAATCGGATTCTTTTCATTGTTGGAGCAAAGTACGAATTTGGCGAAAAACTCAATTTCCCGACGGTCTTTGCCTTTGGCTTCCATCTTGTAATCACCCGCAGTCGAAAGGTTTTTGATTTTCTCTGTATCTTCCATCTTATTCAATAACAGTTCATCGACCAGTACCAACAGGCGGTGTGCCCAATCGGCATTAAACTGACTGCGGAAATCTTCATTGGTATTGAATGTAGCATTCTTGCCGAAAATCATTTTCAGGAAGCGAAGGAAAGTCGTCTTGCCGGTATTCCGCTCGCTGGAAACCAGCAGCAGGATGGGCAACATTTGGGTAGGGCGGGTATAGAGGATCTGCAGGTAATCCAAGCCTAATTCTATTTGCTCGCCGAAAATATGTTCCAGAAAGGAACGAATGTGCGGGAACTCACCTTGCCTGGGGACGTGGGAAACCGGTTCGTACTGATTGAGGTATGTTCCATGAACCTGCTGATAATTCACATGGTCGGGAATAATACAGAAACCGTCGTATTTTTCAATCTTCGGCAAATTGTTCTTCCCATAATCCTGCCGGAGCGTTTCATAACTCCAAAGGATTTTCTCTTCAACATAGTCACCACTGATGAGCGGACGTTGCACAACCTTGTACAAAGACGTGCCGATGCGGATGTATTTTTCTTCTTTCATCGGGACTACTTTTTACGTCTTGCACTGCGGGCGAGGGTCAGTAACACATCCGAGCGGTCGTTTTTCGGTTTCGTTTGGTTTTCTGCCCATGAAAGAATGTCTTTCCGGGAGAATACCAGCTTTTGCCCGAACTTCCGGCAAGGGATATTTCCCGATGCAGTCAGCTTATACAGTTTCGCTTTCGACAGGATATAGCCGTATTCAGCCAACAATACAAGCGCACCGGATAATGTCATCGTGTCTATTTCCGTTTTAGGCTCTTGCCTGGTATGAAACAGTTTCGACACTTCTTCGTGTACAATAGCCCGAAATTTATCTTCTTCGGCAACAATAATATTATTCATATTTTTGTAGATTAAAAATTAAACAAATCGTTTTACCGCACAAATATACGAATGGAAGATACTGTTAATCAAATAGATAATAATACAACATCGGTGGGACAAATGAGGACAAATGATGCTAAATGACGTCAGGTAAATAAAGTTTGTCCCTCTTGATGGACAAAATGGCGCAGATTGTCTCAGGGCTGTTAAGTGATTATTGTTTTGTGGTATTTTTTTGTATGCGTTCTTCGGAATGGGTTGTCTGGTATTTACGAAGTTCCTCTAACACAGCGTCCGTACTGAAAATTTCAACATTTGGCAGATATTTGGATTTTTGAGGAGTGATGAAGCCTTTGTTTATCCAGGCGGTTAAAGTTTGGCGGGAGATACTGAGCATTTTTGCTAATTGGATACGGCTTATCAGTTGTTCATCATTGAAAGTTTCTATGGTATTTTTCTTGGCAGCAACATAGTATTGCAAATGTTTTATGGCTTTATCTACTTCTTTGATAATGGCTTCGTAGCTGTTTAACACGGTTAGTTTTAAGGAAGTAAGGTCTTTGTCAGAATAGGCGGAATTATTCCGAAGTTCTTCTAAAAGAGTGGGATAACATTCTAACTCTTTTAGATTGATGGTTGTTATCTTTCGGCGAGACATAGATTGATTATTAATTTATTACATCAATCTTTTTGTCCCAAATTTATGATATATTTGGGACAAAAATTATTTCAATTTTCAATATTTCTGAACCGTTCATTCAATTCCTTAATCCGTTCAATCAATTTATCAAACGGCAACGATTTTCCATAAATCATATATTCCTGCATTATTTGATAGTCTTTTTTCCACGCATCAACAACCGATGCCGGCGGAACAAAATTAATTGTTTCCGGTGCGTGAGTAGAATAATCTACTTCTTTCATTGCAGTCAGAGTTCGGCGATGTTCAACTATTGCATTGTACAAATTAGTGTTATTCAACGCTTCTTTTGCAAAATCTGTATCCATCATTTTCTCTAAATCGTATATATG
>JAISFI010000345.1 GCA_031263685.1 Dysgonamonadaceae bacterium
AACCACTCAGAAAACCCGGTTTTCCGGAAAATATAAACTGTTACTATACTGAACAAATTTTATTTATTAACTTTTAATTTTATTTTGTATGAAAAATGATTATTCAAAAAATGGTTTGAGCTTGGGAAAAGGATGTTTTCTCCTTTTATTTCTCTTTTCGACGCTGGCTTTGCAGGCGTATGACTTTTCGGCAGGCGATGGTACGGAAGGTAATCCGTATCAAATTGCTACACGAGCGGATTTGAATGCTATTAGGGACTATGTTGGAGCGAGCAATACGGATAAATATTTCCTTCAGGTAGCAGATATTGATTTGTCGGCTTCTAACTGGACGTCGATAGGTACGGGCAGTAATACAAGTGCGTTTCAAGGAAAATTTAATGGAGGTGGCTACAAGATACAGAATCTTAAGACGACATCACAATATGGAGGATTGTTTGCTGCGGTAAGTGGTGGAGCTATCATTGAAAATGTACATATTGAAGGAGGAACCGTAAGTCATTCTTCTACTGGTGTTGCTTCGGGGATTGCCGGTATTGTTGGTTATGTTAGAATGTTTGATGAGGGAGATATTATTATTCGCAATAATAGCAACAGCGCGACTATTAACGCAGCCGGAACTGCGACTACTCGTGCCGGAGGTATTATCGGTACCATTGAATCCTTTACTGCAGCTAAAGGAACTGTTACTGTTGAGAAAAACATAAATACAGGAAGCGTTACAGGCAACGGTCAGAGAACAGGAGGTATTGTCGGTTATGTACACGCTAATCTTGAACAGATCGTTATCAATATAAACTCCAATTATAATAGCGGTGATGTAACAGGAACATTGCAAACGGCGTCTTCTGCCGCAACGGCAGCCTGTATCGGAGGAATCGTTGGTCATTTAAATTTGAATAAACCGAATACAAGCGCGGTTATTTCCAATAATATTAACTACGCAAAGATCGAAACAACAATGCCAAGCAACCAAAGTTATATAGGCGGGATAGCAGGACATTTACAAGCTGTCACCACCGGTAATAATATAACGATACTTTTTGAAAAAAACTTTGCAGGAGGCTCTGTCATTGGAAATACGGCTAATACTGCCCTTCGTTCCGGAGGCTTGGTCGGTCTTACCACGCGAGGAGTCTCAACCATAGATATTCAATATTCGGTAGCTGCTCAAACCCTGATGAATAGAAATGCCTCTTCCGGTAACCGGGTATATGGTGGTGTAGGTGGAGGAACTGGAGTTGTTAATTATACAAGTAATTACGCTTATAAAGATATGAAATTAGTGAATGAAAGCGGAGAAGCAACGATTACAAGTACCAATGCCAGCAGCGCTAATGGCGCTGATAAAACCCTTCAACAACTGCTAACACAAGCAACATACAGCGATGCTCCTATATCCTGGAATTTCACCGATACCTGGCAGATTGCCAATGGCACTACCTTGCCCTACCTCCAGTCGCAAGCAAACCGTCCGGGAGTAAGCGATGATTATTTTCCGGTGCTTGAATATACATACAACGGCAAACTTTCATCGCCGAAAGCAATCGCATTCAATAATGCCGCGCCACCGGTTATTAGCGTACCGGCAGCGATCGACGAAGTGAGCTTCACGCTTACATCGGAAAAAGTACAGGCAAGCATGGACCAAAATCCCGTATCGTTATCGCCGGCGACTGTTGCCGACAATAAAGCTTTCACTACCTCCGAAAGCGGCATCCATGCCGTTTACTTTTTTCAAGTGAAGAATACAGGACCCTACTACGAAGGACAGGGAACGGCAAACGATCCCAACATCATTACCACCCAAACGCAACTGGAAAGCATCACCGATTACCTGTCCAGCCATTTCAAACTGGCCAACGATATTGCATTGACATTCGCCGAAAGCAGCGCCGGCTGGACGCCGATAGCCGATTTCACCGGCAACGCGGCCGACGCCCCTGCATTTACCGGCACGCTGGATGGCGACGGGCACAAAATCATCGGTTTATGGTCGGCCGCTGCTTCGCCTGCCGTAGGCTTGTTTGCCAAATCGTCGGGCACAATCAAAAACCTGGGAATCGCAGTTAGCGCCGAAGGCATAACCGGCGATGAAACGACATCTTATTATGCCGGCGGCCTGGTTGGTTATGCCAACGGCGGCAGCATCACCGGCAGCTATGTGACAGGCGTAGCCAATGCCCAAATAGGCGGTACGGCCGACGCCAACGGCGGCCTCGTCGGTACAATTACCGGAGCAGCAACAATCGAAGACAGTTACGCAACCATCAACGTAGTCGCGCCCGAAACTGCACCATATCCGGCAGGAGGCCTGGTGGGAAGCATTACCGATGCCGCTGCGCAAATTGCCCGTACGTATGCAACCGGCGGCAGCGCTTTAGTCGGAACGGTAGAAACAGATACCCAAATAACTAACAGCTTTGATGCTGCCACCCTTACCAAAGAGGCCGATACTTATGCAGCCTGGAATTTGGAAACCGGCGATGTTTGGGGCATTTACGATGCTTACGGCTATCCCTATCTTAAAGCCTTCAACAATCAGATCCTGATCACCCCTGCCGGTGCAGCAACCGATGCCGTATACACCGGAGAGCCATTCGCCGTATCGTACGAATGGACTGCCAGCGATAATTACGATGCCGTCGCCGCACCCCTTACCGGCGCGCCCGCCATCAACGGCGGCGAAGACTTGATCGATGCCGGCGATTATACCTTCACCTCCGGCACGCTGGATTTGAAGAATCCCTACTATCAAATTTCGTTCCGCGACGACATCAGCATTGTAATTTCTCCGGCATCACAGACCATCACCTTTACGCCTGCTACGGCACTGGATATGGCCGATGAAACTGTTTATACCCTCTTGGCAACAGCAACCTCCGGTTTGCCTGTTTTGTTCAAATTGCGTGAAGCCGACGACGAATATGCCGAAATCATAGATGGCAATCAGTTGACGTTAAAAAAGGCAGGAACCATTGAAGTCACCGCTTACCTTGAACCCAATGCCAACTATACGGCGGCAGAAGAAGTTACGGCAGCGATAACAATAAGCAGCGATATAGAAACCGGCATCGGAACGCTGCGGAACGCCTGGACAACAAGCCTTGTAAATGGCGTATTGACAATCGGCGGACTTGCCTCCGGCGAACAAATCACTGTCTGTAACGCACAGGGAACCGTAATTTATCGTCAGTCAGCACAAGCTTCCGAACAGCACATTCTTCTCCCTGCCCGGGGAATCTATCTGCTTGTGGCCGGCGATAAGAAAATAAAAATCGTTTATTGAATTATAAATTATCATGAAACGTTTATTTGTTAGCTTACGCGTTGTATTGCTATTTCTGTTTCTGAATCCACAAACGGGACAGGCCGAACCGGCCTGCCCCGATCCGGTGCAATACAAGCTGCCCGACGGGTCGTTTATCACCATCACCCTGAAAGGCGATGAGCATGTAAGTTGGGCGACTTCGCCCGATGGATATACCCTCTTGACCAACGGTGAGGGCTACTATGAATATGCCCGAAAGAACATCGACGGCAACCTGGTTTTATCGGGCATACGCGCCCACAACCCGGAAGAACGCTCCGCTCAGGAAACCGTTTTGCTGGAACAAACGCCTCAAAATCTCCGTTACAGTGCCGGGCAAATATCCGTCATGCGAGAGATCCTGGATATGAGTTCCAGTCTGCGGAGCGCTGCGCAAACAGCAGCATCCATGCCAACTACGGGCACTGTTCGCGCGCCGCTTATCCTGGTCGGCTTTAAGGATAAACCCTTCACCATCGAGCCGGAAGCGTTCAATCTCCTGATGAACCAGCCCAACTATACGGCAAACGGTACCATCACCGGAAGCGTGCACGACTATTATTACGACAATTCGTACGGGCAGTTGGATTACCATGTGGATGTTTACGGGCCTTATACCCTGAGTCAGAATATTGCCTATTATGACTATAAGAGTAATGGCAACAAATTCACCTTAATGCCCACCGAAGCCATCCAGATGGCCGACGCCGACGGCTGTAACTTTGCACAGTACGATGGAGACGGCAATGGAATTGTAGATGGCCTGCACATCATCTTTGCCGGTTATTCGCAAGCGGCCGGCGCTCCGCAGGGAGAATCCATCTGGTCACATTCGGCAGGAATCAATGTAACGCGCGACGGGAAAAAGATAGACCGTTATTCCTGTTCACCCGAACTGCGGGGAACCTCCGGCACAAACATCGCCCACATCGGAACGATTGCCCATGAACTGGGGCATGTGTTCGGACTGCCCGACCTCTATGACTCCGATTATGCCGACAGCGGAGGCGAATCCGTTCATATCGGAGCGTGGGACGTCATGGCTACCGGCGGTCAGAACGACGGCGGACGAACGCCTGCCAATTTCTCGGCCTACTGCAAAGATGTTCTGGGATGGAAGCCAGCCATCGAATTGAATACTCCGTCCGACGTCCTGTTGCCGGATCCGACACTTGAAGACCTTACATACAGGATAAATACAACAACCGCCAATGAATATTTCCTGCTCGAAAACCGGCAAAAAACCGGCTGGGACGCTTATATTCCCGCTGCAGGCATGCTCATCTATCATGTGGATAACGCCTATTCGGGATGGAACAACAATAAGGTGAATACAAATCCCGCGCATCGCGGACTGTATGTCAAACAGGCCGGGGGCGGTTCGGGAAGCAACAGTTCCACCCGCACGTCCGATCCCTATCCTTCCGGCGGAAATACGGCATTTACAGACGCTTCCACGCCCAATTCCAAATCCTGGGCGGGACAGAATACCGCAAAACCCGTTACCGACATTGTGCATAACACCGCCGATCGAACCGTTTCTTTCGCCTTTATGGGCGGATCGGATGGTAAATTCATACTCGAAAACCTGTTCACGGAAGATTTTGAAGCCGCCGCCGCTGCATGGACGCTTGCCAACGGCGCTCAAACCAATCAGTGGCTAATCGGCAGCACGATTGCTCATTCCGGCTCCAAATCCGCTTACATTTCGTTTAATGGAACGGCGCACAGTTATACGCTCACTGAGGCAAGTACGGTGCATCTCTATCGCGACGTCGCATTTCCGGCCTTGCCCAGCGGACATTTCCGCCTGGAATTCGACTGGAAAGCGAAAGGCGAATACCCCAACGGCCAGGAAGTCGATTACATGGAAGTGCGCTTGATTGACCGCGACGTAACGCCCGAAGCAGGCGTCGCCTTATCGACAGGTACGCTGCTGGGCAGGTTTTTCGGCGCCGACTGGCAACATGCAGAGATAATCCTTCCCGATGATTTGGCCGCTACCTCCAAGCGTTTGGTTTTTACGTGGATAAACAACGAAACGGGAGGAGGTCCGCCGCCCGTTGCCATAGACAATATTGTGCTCAACAGGGTGCAGCCGCTTGAATTTGCGTCGGTTTCCTTCCTCAAGAAACACAACGATACGCAACCGTCGACCGTTGCTTTTGCGGGGATCGACGACACCTGGTCGGCTTCGGCTCCGGACTGGATTACGCTTAATCCGGCAGAAGGAAGCATCAGCAACCACTCCGCACAGTTTACTTTCACCTGTACGGAAAACAATGAAAATTCCGTACGGGAAGGTCTCATCACGGTGAACGTCAACGATAAAACCGTCGATTTGAAAGTCACGCAAGTCGGCATCGCCCCTTCCGGTTTGGAAGCCGTCTACGACAATGCGACGCAATCGGTGCAATTAACGTGGAATCCGCTCGCGTCCGAACCGGTCGAAAGCGGCGAAACGACCTTGAAATGGCACAATGGCGTTGCCGGAGTCGCTGTCGGTTTCGTTCCGCGCGACTATGTAGAAGCAGCAATCCGCTTTACGCCGGAAGATTTAACGCCCTATCACGGAACCAACATACGGGCGCTGGAGATATATGCCGGAATGTTGGGCACCGATATGGCGGTGAATATCCGTCAGGACGGTCAGCTTGTCTATACTCAGCCAGTCGCCGGTTTACAGTTGAACAGTTTCGTGCGCATTGATTTGGAAAAAAGCGTTCCGATCGACATAACGAAGGAGTTACTCGTGGGATTCAGCTACAGGCAACGCTCCGGAACGGCCAACAACACGGTATTCTCCCGCGATACGGGGCCGGTCGTTGCGGGTAAAAACGTTCACTCTTTCGATCAGGGCGTTACCTTTACATCCTATGGAACGTCCAACTGGAACATCGCCCTGTTTGTCGGCCACGACGCCACTCCCGCCTACCATGTGTATCGCGACGGAGAACGGATTGCCGAAATGTTGAACGACGCCGTCTTTGAAGACCTCCATCCACCGTTAAACACAACTGTATGCTATACCGTATCGGCGGCTTACGATGGGAAGGCAGCTTTGGAGTCGGTAGCTTCGGATGCGGCCTGCGTCTTTATGGAAAAAACCGGACAGGAAAACATATCCCGGAACAGCAAACCGCTGTTCGATGTTTATACGAAAGGAAATATTCCGGTGGTTTGCAATTACGCCGAATATCCGGCAATCGTTTCAATTTATGATATATCCGGTCAGTTGCTTCACACGGCAGCGATAGAAGCCGGAGAAACGAAAAGCTTGGAGGTGAAATTAATGCGCGGCGTTTATCTATCCAGGGTTTCTTACAAAGGTTCAGATAATCCGGTGGAAATATTTATCAAGAATTTGATGGTCAGGTAAAGCATCTTTCCAAACATCCTTTCGAACGAGGCTGTATCAAAAGCTCCATTTCGTCATTACAGTCGCAATGCCGAAGTGGAGCTTTTTATTTGTCCTGTTGTTGCACAACAACAGGATGATTTGATTTTCATTTGCCCTATTGTTGCCGACGATTTGGATGATTTGAATTTCATTTGCCCTGTTGTTGCACAACAATTGGATGGTTTGAATTTCATTTGCCCTGTTGTTGCCGACGATTTGGATGATTTGATTTTCATTTGCCCTGTTGTTGTACAACAATTGGATGGTTTGAATTTCATTTGCCCTGTCGTTGCACAACAATTTGATGATTTTTTTTCATTTACCCTGTTGTTGCACAACAATCGCTGTTGCCCATCGGGCAACCTGACGGCTATGCTGCGCAAAGTACAGCTACAGCATTGAATAATCATAATATTTAATATTTGACAAACTTGAAAGTATCACTTTTTGTATTGCCTGTGTATTTGAACTGTATCAAATAAACTCCGGAAGGAATCCCCGATAAATTTATAGATGCACCCTCTGCATTTATATCTCTGTAAACTGTTTCCCCGACAGCGTTTATAACCGCAATGGATGCTATTGCCTGAAGATTTCCATCGATGTATAAAAAATCTTTTACCGGATTCGGGTAAATGCGGATACTGTTATCTGATATTTTTTTGACAGACGATGATGATGACGATGCAAGAAGATCGTTTATGGAGATTTCGGCAGACTCAGTCCGGCCGAATTGATTATGCGCCGTCATCATAAATGTACAGGAATCAGGATCCTCGGAATAAAAGTAAAATGGATGACTGAAGTATTCTTCCATGAGAGGATAGGTTATACCCGACATCTTAAAAGATTCCTCATCATACATCCAAACAGTGCAATAAAGATTTGTTGCCCTGTCGGCATGAAAACGGAATGAAAAATCTTTACGATAATAAATATCCGGATCTTCACTCTCTACATCTTCGATACCCAATAATTCTATTTCCGGCATACCGGGAAGGACATTCAAAAATACCGGTAATGCTGTAGCTATTTTTTGATTTTCGGAAGAAATAATCTCACAAGCAATTCTCGCTCTGAAATAAACGGAACTGTCACCCTCAAACCTGTATCTTTTCAATGACGCGAAGCGGGTCATGTCAACAGCCGGTTCTTTGTTTATCTCAATATTGTATTCACTTCCGGCAGAGGCGGTAAAAACAGGAATAAAAATCGAATCGTTTGTTAACCCTGCAAAACTCCAGTTGCAGGATTTCGGAGAAACAGCATACCCATTTACATTCCGAACCGAAAACGTGTAACTTTCATCGAGCACAAGCACGGAATCTTCCTTAATAATTTTTCCATCCGGAGATTCTCCCGCGATAAAATATTGTTCAGTATCATAATAGCTTACAGGCGGCATATTATAAACAACCTGTTTTTCTCCAAATTGATTGATGGCTTTAAATGTGAATCTGATTGGACTGCCATAAGTCAAATACATTGTGTTAAATGTCAGGCATTGTGGAGTTGAAAAATTTTGAATAACAGACATTCCGGCATCCCAGTCGCGTGTTATTACCTGAAAACTTTCGGCGCCATTGGAAGTCAAAGTAACTGTTGCCCAGTATATCCACTCGCTTGTCTTTTCTACTTGAACACGATATGAAATATCGCCGGGAATTTCTCCGCTCTGAGCAAAAATTCCCAATGAACAAATGATTGACAATAACGAAGAAACAATAGATTTTATTTTCATATATAGAGTTGTTTAATCTTTTAAAACCGGATTTCTCCGGAGATACAGTGATGCAGACTATAAAACAATCTAAATGATAATTGGTTTAACCGGACATCGTTTAACGTACTACTGTTATGTATGCTCAGAATCCAAAATCCTCCACCGTCACCTCCGTCTTTTCTTCCTCTTCAAAAGCCTTAGCCTGTTGCTGTACGGCATGTCCCTCCACAAAGATAGCGGTATGCGGACGAACGGGACAAATGTACTCGCAACCTCCGCACCCGACGCAGATACTTGTGTCGATAGAAGGTAGCGTCAATCCATCTTTATACGGCAGCATTTTAACCGCTTGCGTAGGACAGTGTTCCGAACAGGCGCCACAATTCGTACCATTGGTTATTACCACACAAATATCCGGGTTGAAGACCACATAACCGATTTGCGTCAGTTGTTTTTCTTCTTTGGTCAGCGGTTTGAGCGCTCCGTTGGGACAGATCTCGCTGCATAAAGAGCAGTGATAATTGCAAAATCCCTTCTCGTAAGACATAACGGGCTGCATAATTCCACCAATGCCATATTCCAGGAATGACGGTTTGATTACATGCGATGGACATTTACTGATGCACAAGTGACAGGAAGTGCAATGACGCAACAAATGCTCACTGCTGACGGCTCCCGGAGGAGCAATCGGCGTTTGTCGCGTATATTTTTTGTCGTCTGCCAATAGCGATTTTGTCTGTTGAGCCAACACATTGGCGCCAGCAGTCACCGTTGCAAGCCCGGCCCAAAGGAAACGGCGTTTAGCTGTATTTTCCGGCCTGCCGGATGCTGTCTGCTTGGGATTCGTATGACTCTTGCTGCGATAACTGTATTTCAACGCCCCTTTCGAACAGGCATCCAAACAATTAAAACAGTCCACACAACGGCTGGCATCTACAGTTTGCGATTGGGAGTCGATACACGAAGCCTTACACTTCATTGCACACAATCCGCAATGCGTACACTTATCCCTGTCAATCCTTATTTTGAACAGGGCAAAACGGCTGGCCAATCCCAGCGCAGTACCCACCGGACAGAAAGTATTACAATAAGTTCGCCCATGCCGCCATGCTAAATATCCGACAATCAGCATCGTTACAATAGCTGTGGCAAAGGAAAAGGCGCTCATCACAAAGATGTCCGTCTTATAAAAAGTATAATTATTGAACGGCGTAAAGATACTTTCCAGCAAATTGTTTCCGGCCATATATACTGGACGGAAAATATGAACCGCCATCCTTCCGTATGCGCTGTAAGGATCTGTCAATCCGGCGACAGCCGTCCATCCCAAGCCGGAAAAAATGATAAAAACACCCACTACCGACCAGCGCAGGATACTTTTCGCACGACTGTAACAGTATTTTTTCTTCTTTTTCCCGACCCGTTTTGATACCCATGCCACCACATCCTGATAGACGCCCATCGGACAAAGCACAGCACAGTAAAGCCGTCCGAAAAGCAACGTCAGCACAACATGAATCAGCACAATAACAAGTCCCAGCACGCTACCGCTTATCCACGCAGGAACGAACTGGAGATGTGCCAGTACATGGAAATGATTCGGCAACAGACCGGCGAAATCTATGAAATAAAAAGTGATGACCGAAAACAGGACAAGAGCAAGAATCAGCCGAAAGATTTTAATCTTTCCAACCGGCTTTTTCATCCGCTTCCCGGTAGAATTTCCGGATGCGCCGACCTGCGTGTGTGTGTGCATGATTTATATTTTTATTCTCTTCACGTTTAATTGTTCGATGGCCATGGTGCCAAGTTTCAATTCCTGTCCGTTGGCCAAATGGCCGACTTTCTCCAGGGGCATCTCGCGCACTTGATTGAAGAATTTGGCAGCGGCTGTATCTACGGCAACAATATCCTGAGAAATAAAAAGTCCCTTGGTCAGCATAACATCAGTATCCGAGCGTCCTTGCGGACCATTTGTTTTCATGACACGGTAGGCGTCGACAATATTCAGTACCGGACGTTTTTCGAAAGTACAAATATCGGCGATACATTGTTGAAGGTCTTCACGGTGAAATGTTCTCCTGTCCCAGATGATGCCCATGTAATTTTTCATGGAGATGGAAAGATTGGCGCCTCCGTGGTGTTTCAGCACCGGCACGTTAATCCAGACATCGCTGTCTAAGATGGCTTGATGCACTTTGGCGTTTTTGAGAATTTTTCCGCCCGGCAATGAAACTTCGCGGTAATAGGATTCTTCGTGGGCAGGAACTAACTTGGCGCCCAAAGATTTGGCAGCATCTTCGATACCGCTGTTTTTGTAACACTTAATCCAGTCGTCGCAGGTATGATCGAAAACGGTCACTTCCTTTGCACCGGCGGCAAAGCATTGACGTACCACTTCTTCGATTAACTTGGGATTGGTATCGGCGGCAAGCTCCGGTTTCCTGTCCCAACCGATATTAGGTTTGACAACCACCCGTTGGCCTTTCTTAATAAACTGACCCATTCCGCCCATTTCGGCAATCGCCCGTTTGAACATGACATCAGGCTCTCCGCCCATGACGGCGACTAAATCGACCGGCTTTCCGCCCGGTGTTTGTTTAAGCGTTTGAGCCATGATATCCATGCCTCCGCTCATCTTCAGTGTAAATGCAGCGCCTCCCATGGCGATGGCTCCTAAAAAATCACGTCTTTTCATGTTGTTTATTCGTTTGTGTGTTAAAAATTCACGTATATTCCGCCGAAAACACTGGCACGAGGCATGGGATATCCGGCGTTAATTTCATATTCCTGTGCCAACAGATTTTCGCCTTTGGCAAACAGCTCGATAGCCTTATTCGCCTGATATGAGGCGCGCAAGTTCCAGAGGAGAAAAGATTCTTTTTGTTCTGTTGTTTGAGGCGTTTGTATCGCAGTGTATAAATTATTGATATACTGCATGCCCGTTGAGATTGTCCATTTCTCACAGTTGTAATGGATGTCGCCGTACAGCTTGTGTTCCGGCGATGCAATCACTTTGTTCTTCATGTGTAGCCAGGCATAATTGGCCGAAATATTCCATTGAGGATTAATCGTATAGCGGGAAGCAAATTCCAAACCATAGTTTTCGATTGCTCCGGTATTTATGTTTTTGGGGCCGCTGCCTGCTATCGTGATAGTTTGTATACTGTTATCTCCTTTGATATAATACAGATTCAGGTTGAATTGCAACGCTTTCTCAAATAAATCTTGCGATGCGGATAATTCATAATTCATCAACCGTTCCGGTTCCAAATCGGGATTTTGAGGCGGAAACATGTACATTTCGCGGATAGTCGGATTGCGAAATCCTTTGCTTACGATGGCTTTGATTACCGTATTTTTGCCTGGAATATAGTTCAATCCGACTTGTGGTACCCATTCTGTGCCGGTCTGTTCGTTTTTGTCCAACCGAAGTCCGGCGTTTAGTACTAATTTTTCAAACAGTATCTGGCGGATGTTCAGATACCCGGCGATATCATACAATGCTTTATCTGCAAGGATTGTATCGGGCTTACCATTGAGGTAGATGGTTTTCGCAAGCCCGCCGAAACGTTGATAATCCAACTTTGCCGTGACTTGGTTTCCCTGAAAGAAACGGTATGATTGATACAGCGAGAGGCCAAACATATCGTCATTTGAACGGAAACGAGGGGCTTCGGAGTCAGCAGTTTCGGTTAGCTTATATCCGTCATTGATCTTGTGCGAGCCGAAGTTATAGAAAAATTTCAAAGCGCCGGATGTCTGTTCATACTTGTTTTCCAGCGAAAAAGAAGTCATTCCCCGAACAATGTCGGCATCATTATCAAGCATCGGACTGCTTACCGTTCCCGGATTGGAAGCTTTGAAATTGCTCAGGTTGAGGTCAACGAATGTTTCCCAATGACCGGAAATATCGTATCCCACTTTTCCGTAGCCGCTATATTGTTCGAAATCCATATTCTCCCGGTGCCCGTCCGAACGGTTATAGTTAAGAGAAAGGTAACTGTTGAATTTTCCTTTACGAATCGCATTGTTAATTTCGCTGCTCAGCGTATTGTATGAACCGTACATAGTGCGTACACCTGTCCGTACATCATCTTGCAACTGCTTTTTCGTGATAATATTGATTACGCCACCCAAGGCATTGGAGCCATAGAGCGCCGATGCCGGACCTTGCACAACTTCTACTTGTTCGGCCATCAGCGATTGATATGAGTCGGGGAGGGGATGCCCCATCATACCCATAAATTGCGGATGTCCATCAATGAGCAGCAAGACGCCCGTTGTAGGAGAACCTCCTATCCCGCGCACGCTCATCCCTCCGGCAGCGCCGTTCGAGACGCCATATCCCATAATGCCCCGCGAGGTAATGAATAAACCCGGAACTGCTTCCGTGATGACAGGTAATAAGGATTGCTCAAAACGCTTTCCAATTTGTTGACTGCCAACAACGGTTATGTTCGTAGGAAGATACTGCGGACTTGTTTCGCCCACACTTCCGGTAACAACCACTTCTTGCAACGTTACCGAATCACGAAACTGCACGTCGTTTGCATACGATAATGAAATGAAAAATAAAAGAAAGGATGCAATAAAACTGAATTTTTGCATGATGATTGATGATTAAAAATTGAAAATATCCACTTATATTATCCAGGGAAACAGGAAACAGTCTTCGTCATACAAACTGTAATCGGCCTTGCCGTTTACCGCGAAAGTTTTTATCAGTTTAGCGCCGCTCAGCAATTCACAGGCCAAACGCAGGGAAGCTCCTGTTTTTACCCGGTCTTCGACCAGTAAAATGGTTTTGTCCCTGTATTCGAACGTAACCGGCTCAATCAATTGCGGACGATCATATTTCGGCCGCTGGTTACTGTCCCGCAAGTTGATTTTCAACAGTTGAAATTCCACATTCAGTTGCTGATTCAATATCGCGGCAGGGATAATTCCTCCGTTGGCAATAGCTACGATCAAATCGAAATGCTCGGCAAAAGACAAAGCACGGAAGCGTTCCGAGACCGCTTCAAAAGTTTTGCTCATATCACACTTTTGCGATAGCTTTTAGCAAAAGGTAACCTCCCGCTACTTGCAGCAACATACCCGGAATCCCGATACGGAAATCCTGAACAGCTTTAAAAAATTCGCCCACGATAGCCCATTCGATGGCTGTTCCAACCAGTTGATAAGCCAAAACGACCAGCAGTATAGCCCATAAAGACACTTTCCCGACGTAACGCGCTGCCAATGCTCCGGCAACGGCCAGGAGACCGGACTTTATCAATATAACGGGCAATGCGGCCATCATTGGCATCCCGAACAGTAAACTGTTGATGAGCGGTGAAAAAACTGCCGTCAACAATCCCACGCCTAACCCATATTTGTAAGCGGCTATCAGCGTGAAAAAATAAATGGGAAGCCATGTTAAGCCTCCTCCGGGCACTAAATGACAAAGTTGGGGCAACAGAATGTTGCCGACAATAAATAAAACTGCGAATACATACGTTTTTGCTTCGCGATAATTCAATGAATAAAGTTTAACTGTTGTTTCCATGTTAGGAATAAATCATGAGAGATAAATATTAATTGAAAAAACCGGGGGCAAACATACGGATAAAATGCAGAAATAAGTAGCCTGTAAGATTAATTATAAATTATTAGTTGTTGTTGTCAATCCTCGCAATGGTTGTGCAATGGCCGTGCAATGACTGTTTCCGGCAATTGATTCGCTTTGGATGCGAGCCGGTTTTTGTTCTCCGGGTCGTTTTTTTATATTCCGAAATGTTCCCGAAATGTTAAGGTGTGATAATTGATTGATAAATGATTTCCTGTATTTGCGACCGGATGTTTGATTTTATAAATTTTTTGTTTGTTCTTGTCGGATAGACGCGATTGGTCAACAAAATATACGTTAGCTGATGAGCAGGATCTATCCATACGGAAGTTCCAGTGAAACCGGTATGTCCGTAGACAGAATCCGGCAGGTAAGCAGGCTTTTTATTCGGGTCGGGTCGGTCAAAACCCAATCCTCGCCGACTGATGCGGCTGGTGGTTGTGGTGAAAAACCGGCAAGTGGATTCGCTGAAATAAGTATCTCCTCCATACTTTCCTTTATTGAGAAAGATTTGAGAAAGTTTAGCCAAGTCGTTCGCATTGGAAAACAGGCCGGCATTTCCGGAAACTCCGCCCATAAAGGCTGCCGCTTCATCATGAACATATCCTGTCAATAACTGATTTCGGATGACCCGGTCGTTTTCCGTCGGTGCAATTTTTTTTTCGTTAAATGCGTGTTTCAGGGGTTGAAACAGGGTATGGTTAGCGCCCAAACGTTTATAGTAAGTTTTTGCTACATAAGCGTCGAAATCCATTTGGGCAACGTCTTCTACGATTTCTTTCAGCAGCATAAAATTCAAATCGCTGTAACGGTATTTCTTTTGAGACCTCCGGCTGGAAGTGGCAATATCCCGGAGAATCAGAGACTTGAAATTGTCATTCAGATAAAAATGGTCGGTAACTTGTAAGGAGAATCCATGTTGAGGTTTTTCCGAAACCAAATCGGGCAGATATTCGAAATCCGTACGGGCATATACATTGTCGTCGTATAATGTCCGGAAGGTCTTATCTCTTTTGGACGAAAACAGGGTTCCGGTGTAACTTTTTTTGTCGATGGTTAATTGGTAAAACGGCAGGAATGGAGTCAATCCCGATTCATGCAGTAAAGCCTCTCTTATCGTAATATCTTTCTTATCGGTATGTTGCAATTCCTTGACATATTGACTGAGTTTGTTGGAGAGCGCTATTTTTTTCCGGTCGTACAGTTGTATGACAGCCGGGAGTGTTGCCATAATTTTCGTAACCGAAGCCAAGTCATAGATATCATCTGTTTCTACGGGATGCGTATTCGCATAGTCGAAATGTCCGAACGTTTTATGGTAGATTACCACTCCATCTTTGGCAACAAGCAACTGACAGCCGGGAAAGACATTGTCCCGGATACTGTTCAAAATGACCTGATCTGCGGAATGAAGCGTTTTCGGCGACATATTCACTTCCAGAGGCGATTGATAGGAGAGGCGCGTTTTTTCGGTCGAAAGACCATCTCCTTCTTTGAATAAGCCTTCAACGCTTACCGGTAATTTTCCGGAGATCGGAATACCTCCCATGATTGCCTGTGCGGCTGCTTCCTGAGCATATTGCGTGTTCTCATACGCCATGACTACGGCTTGGGCAGAATCTATCGTTTGCCGGTATGAGGCGATCTCATAGGGAGAGGTGAAAAAACAGAGGATGAGCTTTTTTTCAGCCGATAATTTTCGCAAGGCGCTTATTTCCGGCGATTTGCTGGAATGTATGCCGCAAATAATAATGTCGTATTTTCCTAATTTCCGAAACACGCTTTCTATGTCGGATATATTGGAGGTTCTCGAATAGGAATAGGCATCTACCTGTGTGTATTGCTTTAACATACGCTGAAAGTCGCTTGCAGCCTTCTCTCCGATAGATAAGGATGCTATCTTGACTTGATCGAAGGCTTTAACCGGCAACAACTCATCCGTATTTGTCAGCAAAGTGATGGCTTCCATGTTCAGTTTGCGACAAATCCAGTCGGCGCTGTCGCTATTCAGCCGTGCAGTTAATTTATTGAGAACGATCGGTTTATAGTGATTTAATCCTGCGATGTATTTATATTGCAGAATTTTTTTGCATTTCTTTTCGATGTCGGAAAGTAGCAACACGCTATCGGCAATTGCTTTTTTGATAGCATTGAAATCTTCTGCCGGTTTAGGCGGACTTAATAGCATGTCATTGCCGGCCAGTAGCGCTTTTACGCAGTTGTTTTCGCCTTTATCATTTTCATGCGCACCTTTCATGACCAGTGCATCGGTAAATGTCAGTCCGGTAAAACCCAGATTTTTTTGCAATAAGTTCGTCACAATTACCGGCGAAAGAGAAGTCGGCAACCGGGAAACGGAATCTAAGGCCGGTACGGATAAATGCCCGGTCATGATACCGGAAAGACCCTCCTGGATGTAGGAGCGAAAAGGATAAAGATCTTTCATTTCCAGGGTTTCCATATCGTGATTAACAACGGGTAGCGTTTTGTGCGAATCTTCGTTCGTATCTCCATGTCCGGGGAAATGTTTCCCTACGGCGATGATACCTCTGCGTTCCAATCCCCTTGCGTAGGCAATTCCGTTACGGGATACCCGTTGTGCATTTTCTCCGAAAGAACGCGTGCCGATAACCGGATTGTCGGGATTACTGTTCACGTCCAGTACCGGTGCAAAATTCAGGTGTATCCCCATTTCTTTACATTGACGGGCGACTTCTTCTCCGTACAGTTCCAAGCTTTTCTCATCGGCGATAGCGCCCAGCATCATGTTCTTAGGGAAATGCGTGGTGTTGGCCAGACGCATGGAAAGTCCCCATTCGCCATCCAGTGAGATGAAAAGCGGAATTTTAGCCGTCTGTTGATACAGGTTCGTTGTAGTCGCCTGTTCGGAAACCGTGCCTTTGGAAAACAAAATGCCTCCAACATGCCGGTGAGTGATGTGCTCCTGAATTTTTTTTGTATTGGACGGGGCAGTATTCGGGTCGACAACGATCATCAATAACTGGCCGATTTTTTCGTCCAAACTCATCTTTCCATAAATCGAATCAACCCAGTGATTCATTAGTTTATCGTCTGTCGTCTTGTATAAGTTGGTGGTTTCTTGCGAAAATAATACAGCGCTTATTCCCGGGAACCAAGCGCTTATCGCCCATAACCAGGCAATGGGAACTATTTTTTTCATCCGGCAAAGATAGATATTTCCACCATAAATAAAAATAAGTACATCATACTTTTGCATAAATGAATAAAATTTATACCTTTGCAGCCGCTTTGCGTAATCTCTGACAAGACAAAGTTGCTTGTGTATATTACGGTTTCATTCAATAAATAATTTAAAAGCTATGTCAATGGATTTAATGAAAGTGGCCGAAGAGGCATTTTCCACCTCGAAAGAGCATCCCAAGTTCAAGAGTGGAGACACGGTTACGGTTGCGTACCGTATTAAGGAAGGAAACAAGGAACGTATCCAGCAGTATCGCGGCGTTGTTATTAAAATCGCCGGACATGGAGATAAAAAACGTTTCACGGTAAGAAAAATGTCGGAGAATGTCGGCGTTGAACGTATTTTCCCGCTTGACTCTCCTTTTATCGACAGTATTACGCTGAATAAAGTAGGTAAAGTTCGCCGCGCTAAGTTGTATTATTTGCGTGCACTGACCGGTAAGAAAGCCCGTATTAAGGAAAAAAGGTTCTAAGGAACCCTGCCAATGTGGAAGGAAGGGCAAAGTTGTAAAGGCTTTGTCCTTTTTTTTTCAAAATTTTATCATAGAAACCTGCCAGAGGGAAAAGATGTGTAAGGAAGTCTATTCGTAAGTTGTTGATAGATATTTAATAACCAATTATTGAATGTGTTGTTTGAAAAATATTGTCACATAAACAAAAATAAAGCAATGAAAATTATCATAAAAAACATAGCCATCGTATTGAAACGATTCAGGTTGTCATGTATATTAGCTGTAGTAAGTCTCGCTGTTGCCTACTTTGTATTTTACCTGCCTATAGTACATTCGTATTACGACTTGAATTTCGACAGAAATTTCGAGAAGTCGAATAGTATATTCCTGTACAGTAGAATTGTACCGAATTTCGAATGAGTCGGTTAAAATCAATATAACAACGAACCCTCTTGAATCAAGATTATGTGCTGAGCGATACCCTGAAATAAAAAATTTCTGCTATTTAGGGAAAACGGAAAACTGCATTTGAAAGACGGGAAAACCGGTAATGAAAAGATTATTTACGAAACCATAACTCCCGCAAGTGTTGGATTTATAGAGATGTTCAAACCGGAAATATTGTCCGGAGACGTAAACCAGGCGTTTACGCTAGGCAACGCTATGTTGACGGAAAGCGCCGCAAAAAGAATATTTGGAAATAAACACCCTGTTGGAGAAGTTTTCACTTATGATAATGTATATCGGGCAGGCGATGAACCATATACTGTAGCGGCAGTATGTGCTGATTTTCCCGATAATTGCAGTTTGAAAAACGGAATTTTTTTGTTTCAACCGGACACAGAAAATAGGCTGTTGGGTTTTACGACTTATTTTGAAATAGAACCGTCGGACAAGAACAGCTTACTAAAGAAGATGAATGAAGAACAGTATATTACAAAATCGGTAGGAAAGGGAGATGAAATTTGGCAATTCGAATTAACTGCACTGCCCGATATTCATTTGCACTTCCCGGCAAAGGGAGAAGGAAACCCTGTTATTGTGATATTGCTTCTGACAGTGGGGATAACTCTGCTGGTAGTCAGTTATTTCAATTTTTTGAATTTTTCTATTGCTCTGGCTCCTATTCGGGCGCGAAACATAAATTTACGAAGAATATTGGGCGAAAGTTCTTTCCGGCTGAAACTGTCGGTAATAATAGAAACAGTATTTCTATCATTCATTTCGTTTCTTTTGTCTATTTTAATCATTCAACTCCTGGATATGGGAATATTGAAAGATTTTTTCAGAACGGATTTAACAATCGCAGAAAATCCCTATTTATTGCTTTTTGTAGGAGTTGTATCTATCCTGCTGGGATTTTTGGTGGGGATATATCCAGCCGTTTATACTACCTCTTTTACACCGGCAATGGTGCTGAATGGTTCGTTTTCACTTTCTTTCCGCAATCAATGGATAAAAAACATATCAATTGGTATGCAGTTCATTGTGGCTATATTTTTGATTGTATCCATGCTATTTGTTAAAATACAGTATAATTACATGCGGAATAAAGACTGGGGTATTCAAACAGAAAATGTTCTATATTTGAATACGGGATCAAATATGAAAGAAGTCAAAAACTTTATGGCAGAACTGAAACAAAATCCCAATATTGTTGATGTTACGACAGCTTTTTATCATCCGGGACAGGAAAAGTCCTGGGGTTGGGCGCAAAGTTGGGGTAGAGAATTTGAAGGCAAGTCCATAAATCTAAATATCTGGCCGGTAGAATCCCATTTCTTTGATTTTTTTGGTGTCAATATAGTAACCGGCGAAGGATTCAAAGAAGGTGACGATAAAAAAATGATTATAAATCGCGCATTTTCGAAGGAATATGGCTTTGACAATATGGAAGGGAAAGAAATTGATGATTATGAGGTAATCGGTATTGTTGAAGATTTCAACTACAGGTCCTTATACAGCAACATTTAACCATTGGCATTTATTTCGATTCCAAAAGAATATGAGCAATATTACTACAATTGGGTTTTTGTTAAAACAGCCGGAGCGAACACAAAGCAAACAGCCGAATATGTAAGCAATACATGGAAAACATTTAGTGGTGAACCGTTTGAAGTTCTTTCATTGACTGATACTATTCAGGCTATGTATCAAAAAGAAAAGAATTTTTTGGATCTTGTTTCCATTTGTGGAGTCATCGCCATTATTGTTGCAATTATCGGGCTGTATGGGTTCGTCTTTTTCGATACCAAAGCTAAAAGAAAAAATATCGCTATCCGCAAGGTATGCGGCGCTACCATAGCCAATGTGATGCTGATGCTGAACAAACAAAATTTTATCAGATTTGCCTTTTCGTGCCTTGTCGCTTTTACATTATCGTATTATGTCGTACAACGTTGGCTGGAGAACTTCGCTTATAAAACTCCCATGTATTGGTGGGTGTTTGTACTCGGAGGATTAATTGTCTTAGTCATATCATTGCTAACGATAAGTTGGGAAACATACAAAGCAGCGAATGAAAATCCAGTAGAGGTGGTAAAAAACTAATGTTATTAAAATTGCCGGATATGGAGATAAAAAACGTTTCATGGTAAAAAAGATGGCGGAAGATATCGGCGTTGAACGTATTTTCTCGTTAGACTCTCCTTTTTTTCTTCTTGTGCATCCGAAACGGATACAATTCCTATTCGGCATAGCCTCCAGACCAATGTCGTCAACTTAAGAAAAAATCGTCTCCCGTCATTGCGAGCGAAGCGAAGCAATCCAGCTAGGACATACACTATGGATTGCTTCAGGTTTCGCCGCAAGCGTGGACGCTACGCCCAGCAGTGGTGCACACCGCCACTTGTGGCAAACCGCTTGTTAGCGGTCGTCCTTTTCTATCTTTTCTCATCATCAAGATTTAAGTGAACAACCATTATTGCTAAATTATTGTCAAATTCATGTTCTTGTCTTTCTGTTTTGAGATTTATAAACTCAGAAAGTCCTGCATTTCGCAATAAAATTCGATTAAAATTCCAAAGATCATAATTTGCTACTTTATCACAAACACTAACAACTTCTCCAATGTTAAACAGCGACCAGTTTCGGATAAATTCATAGATATTAAATGATACAATGCTATTGCCGAGAAATGGTAAATTCAAAAAGGGGAAACTATATTTCGGAAAATGTTTAAAATATCTGTAAAGCATTTCGTCCCAAAAAGGATAATCAATGAGTGGAAATGAAAAATTATTATTTTTAGTGTGAGAATATTTTCGCACATCGGAAAATAAAATTTTGCCGCCTTGTTGAAATCTAAAAACTGTCAGTGCATTAACTAAAACCATTTCGCCCGGACTTTGAAGCAGTCCATAATTTCCCAAAGTTTCAGAATGATTTTGGAATACTACTTCGTCATTAAAATTCTTTCTAAAAATCCCTTTTTCGCCCTTGAATGTTGGAAAATTATGAAGTAGATATAATTGGTCCTGGTCGATTTTCCAAACATTTTTGGTATCTTCCTTTTTGTTTTGGATAAATGCTGTTTTTTCATAAACGATATCTCTGTTCTTTGTTGCAACAGATATGATAACCATATCTGCCAACTCTTTCGTTGTCGGTTTGTCTTGATTGTGAAATTCGACAAAAGAACGCGAGCCGTGAATTTTTGTAGCATGGAATTTCAATCTTCCGTATGTTTTGCCTTCTAATGCTTTGCACAAATCAGTTACCATTTTAACCTCTCCGTCTGAATTTGAATACGAAGCGCCCAAAGTTTCGTACACTTTTTGCGCCAAAGTGTTCTGAAACAGTCTGAAATCTTGTTGATTATAGTAATCTGAAAAAGTTTCTAATAATCTATTCATATCTTATCTTTTTATTGTTAATTGCACCGTACTGTCTGAATGACCGTTAACATGGTGGTGGCTTGGGCATACACCTCAACTTTTATAAAACCACTCGTTAACATCAGTAATGTTTTTGTCTTTTGTTATTCTCTTTTTATCCTCCATTAACCGCCAAATCGTCTTTTTCTAGATAGAAATTTTGTAAATACAGTATCTATATCCGTTATTGTTATGTCTGGAAAATATTTGCGATAGAAAAATAATTCTGCAAAAGAAGATTGTAATGGTAAAAAATCACTAAGTCTACCAATAACACCTGTTCTAATAATTAAATCTAAGGCTTCTTTCACCCAGAAACCATCTTTAATGTTGTACGAATTGATTTTGAAAGATTGATATATTTCTTCCATAGGGTCATACGCTACTAACAAGTTAACACTAAAATCCGAATTGGATTTTGTACTTTCAATTAATGATGTAATTGCTTTTATAAAATCATCGTTTTCAATATGATAAAGATTTCCAACAATATTTACTTTGAATTTGTATTTTTCTAAAAGAGGTGGCAGTAATTTTGATAATAAATAGACTTGTGATGACAAAAACTCATTCTTGTTCAATTCGTTTCTATTTTGTATGTTTTTTAAACTACTTAGATACGCACTTACATGTTTTATATTCTTTGAAAAGGAATAATCTATTACTTCTGCTAACTTTTCCATCGTGATAAAATATCCTTTCAACGTATCCGCTTTACTTTTTTTAGCCCATCTCCTTGATCCATCTGGAATAATGCCTATATGATTAATCCTGATTTATAATTTTTTGATTTATTTCATCAATAGATATTTTTTCGCTTTGGTGAAAATATTTTAAGTGGTTATCCCAATAATTTTGCATCATTTCGCCTCCCATATGTATACAAAAATTAATTGTATTGGTCGGAGATAGAATAATTCCTTCAATTGCTCTGTTTGGATTTTTAAATTTGAACAATAACATTGGAGCAAGATTTTCCTTTTTCTTAGACTTATGAAATGGTATAAAATTTTTCTTCTTATATAGATAGTTCAAAACTTTTTTACGTTCATCTATCAAAGGAATGTTGTTTTTCACTTTGCTCTTTGTTTTTTCTATATTGGTTATATGGTAAAAATTTATTTTTTTATCAATATAACACACAACGTTTTTTATAAACTCTTCCTCTTCTCTATCGCCCTGTTCATGGCCTAAAATTAGAGAACTGGTCTCTTGAATAAGAATTATTTCATCAACTTCATCAATTTCTTTGGTCATGATTGAGTTTGCTATTTTATAATGATATCTTGGAGTAGAGTAATAACCGTGTATTGTATTAATTTTACTCGGTTTGACGTTTTTTTATTGCCAATTTTATAGCTAAACACGCACTTTGAACAATTTCTTTCAATTGTACATCGTTTGCACCAATAGTTTTTTTATGTTCATATTGTGCAAAGGTAGCCCCAGAAATATCAGATGGAATAATAAAGTTTTCACAATCTGACGGACTCACAACAAAAACTTTATTTCTGTTCAATGTTCCAGTAAATAGTCCATACTCAAAAATTACATTTGAACGAGCCTCGAAAAATTCTTTGTCGTCAAATACTTTTATATCATCGGGTGAAAAAATAAATATTGCAAAATCATATTCTTCATTTGCTGCCAGGCATAGTGTTTCTATAAAAGTCTCGCTTAGTGGAAATACATTTTGATTCCATACTTTTATAGAAAACCCTCTTCCTAATACGGACTTTAGAGAACGTTGAACTGCATTTGCAATATTCAAAGATTGTTTTGATGAACCGATAAAAATTTTCTTCATACTATTATTATATTATTTATCGGAATAAGCGTTTAGAGCGCACTGTTAATTGTCACATTTTTTCTGACAGGTTCATACATAACCATTCTTGAAACAAGATTGTCAAAGATTGTATCCATGTTGTTTCTCCTGTTGTATCTGTAGTGAAACTCATCGAGATACCCCTGCAAATACTCTTTGGAACAGTGATGATGTATGCCCCTCAACCATCCTTGTATGTTCATTATATGG
>JAISFI010000347.1 GCA_031263685.1 Dysgonamonadaceae bacterium
ATGCTGCATGTCCTGACGCCGGCGCATGCCGGCGTGGGACTGTACGGAAAGCAACAACCCTCTATCTCATCCGCACAGACAGATGAAACGAAACAAAACCTGTTATCGTCTTCCTCATCCAGTGGCAGCATCGGTTTATTTGATAACACCACCCAATCTACCTTGACGGCATCGCCTGGCAGCGTTGGCAACGGTCACGGTAGCCATGTTCCGGTAGCGGACGGCCTTGGCATCTTGTTAATGATGGCGGGAGGATGTCTTTTGAAGCGGAAGTCCTGAACGCTTGATTAAATGTATGCCCATAGGGGCGGGTCTTGCACCCGCCCTTTTCGTGGGCAAATTCAAATTGCACTCTGATTATACTTCGCGCGTTTTAAATTGTGAGATAAGGGAAAGGAAACCATAAACAGTGTTCGGCGTTAGCTATTCCGGAACGGATTGCATATTGGTAGCCCGAACGTTTTAACGTCGGGTGTATGTGCAACGCCGAACATTATTTACGGTTTCCTTTCTCCTATCTCACAATTTTAAACCGCGCGAAGCGTACCCCCCCCTCTGCGCTTCCATTGTTCATAACCTCGTTGATAACTTCCATCCCTAAAGAAATAAAATTTCAAAACCAAGCCTTATCTTTGTTCGCTCAAAAGTGATCAAATCTATTAAGAGATAATGGCGAATACTACAAATGGAGGGAGCGGAAACCGGCGTAAGTCCGTTCCGCAGAGCACACCGGAATCCGGAAGATTACAACCACAGGCAAGAGACTTTGAAGAGGCCGTGTTAGGCGCATTGATGCTGGAAAAAGATGCTTATCCGGTGATTAGTGATATTCTCCGTCCTGAAAGTTTTTACGACAAGATACACGAAACGATATTTTCGGCCATCCAGGATTTAGCCCTTCAACAGAAACCCATAGACATGCTGACTGTTGTTGAGCAACTGAAGAAGCGCGGAGACCTCGAACAGGTCGGCGGTGCTTTCTACATTGCGCAGTTGACCAGTAAAGTTGTTTCTGCCGCCCATTTGGAGTATCACGCCCGTATCATCGCTCAAAAATACCTGGCCAGAGAGTTGATTCATGTCACCTCCAATGTAGCATCTAAAGCCTTCGACGAATCGAACGATGTGGACGATTTGATGCAGGAAGCCGAAAGCCAACTCTTTGAAATATCCCAACGAAACCTGAAAAAAGACGTCCAGCAAATTGATCCGATTATTAGTGAAGCCATCAAGTTAATCCAAGTAGCTGCCAATCGTACCGACGGATTAAGCGGCATACAATCCGGTTTCCGTGAGTTGGATAAAATAACATCTGGCTGGCAAAACTCGGATTTAGTCATCATAGCCGCTCGTCCGGCGATGGGAAAGACTGCTTTTGTCCTGTCCATGGCAAAGCACATGGCGATAGATTACAATACACCGGTTGCTCTGTTTTCTTTGGAAATGTCTAATGTTCAGCTGGTTAACCGTTTGATTGTAAATGTTTGCCAGATACCGGGCAGTAAAATTAAAAATGGAAAATTAGAGCAACACGAATGGAAACAGTTAGATGTTAAAATTCAGGAACTGTATAATGCACAAATCTATGTAGACGACACGCCCAGTTTATCGGTTTTTGAATTACGCACCAAGTCGCGCCGTTTGGTTCGGGAACATGGCGTAAAGTGTATCATCATCGACTACCTGCAACTGATGAACGCCAGCGGAATGACTTTCGGCAGCCGTGAACAGGAGGTTAGTACGATTTCCCGTTCGCTGAAAGGATTGGCCAAAGAACTGAATATCCCCATCATCGCCCTTTCCCAGTTGAACCGCGGCGTAGAAGCCCGAGTGGGAAATGAAGGCAAAAGGCCGCAACTGTCCGATCTCCGCGAATCCGGCGCTATAGAGCAGGATGCAGATATGGTATGTTTTATACATCGTCCGGAATATTATAAAATATTTACGGATGAAGAAGGTCGAGACCTGACCGGAAAAGCAGAAATAATCATTGCAAAACACAGGAACGGCGCCACTGGCCATATTTTATTGACTTTCAAAAGCGAATACGCCAAGTTCCAGAACTTGGACGAAGAACAAACCATACAGGATTTCCGGTCGCGGATGAGTAGTCAGGAAGCTTTGATGCCTCCTCCTTCCAGCAGTGAAGCTTTTTTGCAACGGGAACATGCAGAAACGCCGTTCTAACGCCTGCAGGTGCTTGCGTTTGTTGACATACTTTCCAACAAAACCCTTTTTGCTTCGACCTCTTCCTTCAGAAAGATAGCAGCCATTTCTTTGAATTTATCTTCCGATTCGGTAGTGTAAAAACGGGTTGTAGCGTTTTTAGAACATTTCTCATCCATCTCCGGATGCCGACGAAGATAGTCCCGCAAACTTGCGGCAACATATTCGCCTTGCGGCAACAATCGGATTTGGCCGGGCAGAAATTTCCTGATTTTTTCTCTCAACAGGGGGTAATGGGTACAGCCTAAGACCAGCGTATCTATCTGATCGTCTTTAGATAACAAGTTATCAATATGTTGCCGGATAAAATAGTCGGCGCCGGGTTTGTCGTATTCCCTGTTTTCCACCAGCGGCACCCACATTGGGCAGGCTTCTCCGTTTACGACAATATCCGGGTAGATTTTCCTGATTTCTATTGGGTAAGACTCGGAATCTATCGTTCCGGGCGTTCCTACAACACCGATGTGCCGGCTTTGGCTAATATTGCCAATCGCTTCGACCGTGGGACGTATGACACCCAATACTCTTCTTTGTGAATCTATCTTCGGCAGGTCTATTTGCTGAATGGTGCGCAGTGCCTTTGCCGAAGCCGTATTACAGGCCAGCACAACCAACCGGCATCCTTCATCAAAAAGACGTGTTACTGCTTGTAAGGTAAACTCGTACACGACTTCAAACGAGCGTGTACCATAAGGAGCACGTGCATTATCTCCCAGATAGAGATAATCATACTCCGGTAATAAACGTTTTATCTCACTCAGGATAGTCAGTCCTCCGTATCCGGAATCAAATATGCCGACAGGATAAGACAGTGTGTTGCGACTTATTTAAGTCCCAATTTTGTTTTCACTAATTGGGTTGCATTGATCGACTTGGCAGATACATACAAAAATGCACCTTCTTCCAAAACATACGTGAAATCATTCTCTTCACCAATCAGTTTAATGGCGTCTGTAATCTTTTTCTGGATGGGCGCCAGCAGTTCCTGTTGTTTCTTTTGAACTTCCTGACGTGCATGTTGGTAGAATGTTTCTGTTTTTTGTTGAAGATCCTGTACTTCCTGCATTCGTCTTACTTTGATGCTTTCCGGCAAAGAATCTGCCTGTTCAATAAATTCGGAGTATTTCTTTTTATATTCATCTTCCATCGCTTTCAACTCATTGGTATACGTTTGATTCAAGTTGGCGATAGCTATTTCCATCGCAGAAGTTTCAGGCATATTGTTGAATATTTCCTGCGTGTTCACATACGCAATTTTGATTTCTTGAGCAAAAACTCCCACCGGAAGCGCCAGCAGCGCGAATAATAATAATTTTTTGAACATAGACCTTATCATTTTAATAGTTTATTTTTTCAAACGTTTGTTTCCTTTATTTTCAAAGAAAACGCCGCAAATGTATGCAAATTATTTGGAATAGCCTAATTTTTCTAAAACTTCTGCACTGACGTCTATCTTGGGAGAAGCAAAAATAATGCTCATGGCCGATGCTCGGTCAATAATTGCATGATAGCCTTTCTCTTCCGATAGCTGTTTGATGGCATTGTATATTTCGTCTTGAATAGGTTTAATGAGGCTTTCCCGTTTTTTAAACAACTCGCCGTCTGCGCCGAAATATTTTCTTTTCAGTTCCTGTGCTTCCTGTTCTTTAGCGACAATTTCACTCTCCCGCTTGGTTTTCATTTCCGGCGATAAGAATACCAAATCGGCCTGATAGGTTTTATACAGGTTCTGAGCTTTCTGTTGAATGGCTTCAACTTCGGCTTGCCATTTTTTAGAGATTCCTTCCAACTGTTCGTTGGCCATTTCGTACGCGGGAATATTTTTCAGTATATATTCCATGTCGATCAACGCAAACTTTTGAGCGCTTACGCCCCAGGCGAAAATTGCGAATGTAAAAATTAAAAATACTTTTTTCATAAGAAAATCATTGAAGATTGAATTATATATCAGATTAAAACTCTTGTCCGAGGATAAAATGGATTTGACTGCCACTGCTCGCTCTCGAATTGAATACTTTGTCAAAACCATAGGCCCAGTCAATTCCCATCATGCCAATCATCGGCAGGAATATACGGACGCCAACGCCGGCAGAACGCTTCAAATCGAAAGGATTAAATTGCTTAACATCCGACCACGCATTTCCGGATTCGACAAATGCCAACCCGTAGATCGTGGAAGTAGGCTCCAGCAAGAAAGGATACCTCAACTCCAGCGCCAGGCGTGAATAGGCATATCCTTCTTTTCCATAAGGTGTTAAACTGCCATTGTTATAGCCGCGCAAAGCGATGGTTTCCGTAGCGTAGGTGGAATATCCCGTCATTCCGTCGCCTCCCATATAAAAGGTTTCGAACGGAGAAATCTTTTTTGAGTTATAATAACCGACAAAACCGTATTCGATTCGACTCATAATGACCGGTACCCGTTTGGCCATATCGGGAGCGATGAGCGGGGTAAAGATTTTGGCTTTGAATTTCCACTTGTGATATTCGATCCATTTGTATTTGGAGCCGTCGTTATTGGCCAGATTTTCATATTTGGATGCGCTTTCCCACAAGGAGAAAGGAGGCGTTGCCGTTACGGACAGAGAAAACTGCGATCCTCTACGCGTATACATCGGATTGTCGATGGAACTGCGGGAAAGTGTCAAGCCTAAATTGATATTGTTACAGTTTCCATCCCGGATGATGAAATAATCCCATTCTTTCAGCATATAGCGTTGATAAGAAAGTTCGGCCATGAACTGGAAATAATCGTCCGGCCAAGTCAGGCGTTTGCCGTAACCGATAGATACTCCGACCATCTGGAAAGATTTGTCCGGATCGTAGGCGGCACTGTAATCGTAGTCTCCATAGCTATTTCCGTAGTTTCCATAACCATAACCGTAGCTGTACATGGAGTTTAAGTAATTGTTGTAGTAATCGGAGTTTACCCCTGTTTGCCGTGTGTAGTAAGCGCCTACGGAGAAAGAGTTGGGTCGTTTTCCTCCAAACCAGGGATCCAGGAATGAAATGCTGTACGATTGATAAAAGCTGGCATTCGTTTGCCCGCTGACGGTCAGCGTCTGTCCTTCTCCCTGCGGGAGTATTCCTTTGTAAGACTTCGGATTGAGCAGATTCTTCATGGAGAAATTGGTAAACTTCAGACTCAGTCGACCGATGAGACCGGTTTGTCCCCAGCCGGCCGAAAATTCCACCTGATCATTTGCCTTGGAAGTCAGGTTGTATTGAATATCTACAGTGCCACTTTCACGGTCGGGCATCGGCCTAATATCCATCGATTCAGGATCGAAATGTCCCATTTGAGCCAGTTCACGGTAAGAACGCTGCAGGGCGTCTTTACTGAAAAGTTCGCCTGGTCGCGTCCAGAGTTCCCGGCGGACAACATCTTCATACAAACGATCGTTACCATTGATGATAATTTTATTGATTGTTGCCTGAGCGCCTTCCGAGATACGAATCTCCAAGTCGATGGAATCATTTTCCACGTTTATTTCTACCGGATATATCTCGAAGAAAACATAACCGTTGTTGAAGTAAATACTCGTTACGGCATCTTCGTCCGACGTCAGCCGTTCGTTCAGTTTCTTTTGATTATACACATCTCCGGAGTTCATATTCAGCAAATATTCCAGCTTTTCGGTCTGATATTGCGTATTTCCTACCCATGTAATGTTGCGTAAATAATATTTTTCGCCTTCTTCAACGTTAAGCCGGATGCTTACGTGCTTGGGATCGTAATTCCAGACACTGTCGGAAATAACCCGTGCGTCGCGGTAACCCAATTCATTGTATTTGTTGATGATATTGGTAATATCTTCCCGGTAATTGGTTTCTATGAATTTTTTCGTACTGAACAGTTTTCTCCAACTTAACCAGAAGTGTTTTCTCAAACTGAATCCTTCATTGGTTTTCTTCATCACCTTTTTGATCTCCTTGTCCGACAAATGCTCATTGCCGTCGATGATAATCTCGCGGATTTTGGTCTTTTCATTCTTATCAATGTCGATATGCAGGATAACCATCTCTTCGTGTGTCAGATCCGGTTGCTGTGTGATGTTCACTTCGGCGGTACTGAAACCTTTTTCGTCAAAATATTTTTTGATAAGGATTTTCGCCCTGTCCAACAAATTAGGGGTAATCTGACTTCCTTTCTGCAGGCTGATTCTCTCCATCAAATCTTCACGTTCTCCTTTTTTAACGCCGGAATATTTAACTTCCGATATTTTGGGGCGCTGTTCCAGTTGAATTTCCAGCCAAACTTTATTGTCCACTATTTTATTGGCCAATATTTTCACGTCGGAAAACAGGCCGTGTTTCCAAAAACGCTTGATAGATGTAGTGATTTCATCGCCAGGAATGCTGACTTTATCGCCCACCGACAATCCTGAAAACCCAATCAGGACAAAATCTTCATAGTTCTTCACGCCGGAGACTTTAATGTCGGCGATTTCATATTTTTTGGGCGTCAACGAATAAGATATCACCGGTATTTCTCCCGGTTCTTCCGTTGAAGCCGAATCTATGCTTGCAATAACTGCGGATGTGTCTTGAATAGCCGCGAGTGTATCCTGAATAACTGCGGGCGTGTCCAGCGATACCGCAAAGTGGGTTGTTTGCACGGAATCCTGCTTTGTTGGCAAATCTGTTGCCTGTTGCGCCTGAAGCGTATAAACAAAGCTTATCAGCAAACAAAAAAAGAGATTTTTTTTACGCATATTGTTTTATGGATTGCTTTTATTTTCATGTTGAATCTGTTCTCCGGTTTTACCAAAACGGCGTTCGCGAGACTGGTAATCCACGATGGATTCATATAAACTCTCTTCCCGAAAATCCGGCCAATAAGTATCTGTAAAATACAGTTCGGCGTAAGACAGTTGCCACATCAGGAAATTGCTGATGCGGCGTTCTCCACCCGTACGGATCAAGAGATCGGGGTCGGGAATGTCTTTTGTTGTCATATATTTGGAAAGTAAATGCTCCGTAACATTTTCCGGTTGCAGCTCGCCGTTTTTTACGTCAATACTGATTTGTTTGCTGGCTTCCGTGATTTCCCAGCGGGAGGAATAACTGAGCGCCAGCACCAGGTGAAGACCTGTACAGGCCGATGTTTGTTCTATTGACCAACGCAGGTTATTGGACGTTTCTTTCGGCAGGCGGCTGAGATCTCCGATTGTTAGCAGGCGAACATTTTGACGGATCAAGTCGCCCGTTTCCCGTTTCACCGCTTCGACCATCAGCGCCATCAACGCATCTACTTCTGCCTGCGGACGTTTCCAATTTTCGGTCGAGAAAGTGTACAGGGTAAGATATTTGATTCCGATTTCGGCAGCCGCTTCCACGACTGTGCGTACGGAAACAACTCCTTCCTGATGGCCGAACACACGTTCCTTACCGTGCAGTTTCGCCCAGCGCCCATTCCCATCCATGATAATTGCTACATGTTGAGGAATACGTGATTGATCTATTTTGTTGTTCATAAATTCATTCAATACATTTCCTGTCGTTTGGCCCGAAATCCCAAGTAACGCTGAACATCAGGAGAGAATACCAGTCCTTGTTTTTCAGCCAGCTACCGCCTATCCCGTAAGGATCATTCAAACTGAATCCTCTATCGGAAGGAGCATCGAAAGCATCGCTAAAAAGTTTCCGAAACGAATATTCCAATCCCAAATTGATTCTGTTCCGTATTTTATATTTAACTCCTACGCCTACCGGAAGATTTATTCCTACGAAAGGGTTTTCTCCGGATGCGTATGTAAATCCCAAACCGGCAAAGAGATACGGTGAAATCCTGCTGGTTTGCAAATACGGAAATTTATCACTGTATGGCAAAAAATTAAATTCCATCTGTCCTCCAAGTTCATAAAAATTCCTGCGGAAAACAACTGTTTGCCCGCCGGGATACGCATTACTGGTATTACGGGTATCTCCGCTTACGCTTCCCATCAGTAAATCGGCTTTGAATGCCCACCTGAAATTCATATTTTTGCGAAACACAGCCCCCGCTGAAGGGTGCCATCCCAGCAACAAATTATTTTTGTTGGCGTCGCCCATATACATGGACAGACCTGCCATACCTCCTATTTCGTAATGATACTCCTGTGCAAGCGCTCTCGCACCTGTGTATACGCTGATGAGCATCAACAGGAAAATTTTTATGTTCGTCCGGAGATATAATATTGACCTCATGGTTGAATTTATGCTATCTTACCTTTGAAAAAACGGTAAAATAGCCTCAAAATTATATCTTTACGGTTTTTAATTTTCAAAACCAAGCTTATTGAGTCTGGCTCTCCAGACATCGTGCAACACATCTCCTTCATATTCACCTCCGAAAATGTAGATAAACCGATCTTTTACACAAACAGATGCTTTTTCTCTGGGAGAATAATCTCCGGGAGCATATTTTGTCGGGGGTGCATATTTCGTCTCTTTATCTTTCCAGGTTAAACCGCCATCAATAGATGTGTATGCGGTATAATTATTTGCTCCGTTGATTAAAAGGAGTTCATTATTATAGTATAAAACATTGCTTGACAGTGGAATGGTAAATGTACCTTCACCACCTGCCAATTGAGGTGCAGAAAGTTTTGTCCATCCGGTCAATGTATCGCCCTGTGTACGCCAGATTGCATTTGAAGCGCCATCTACAAGCGTCAAATTGGACATATAACTATCCGGCTTTGTCCATGAAACGGAAATAAAATCCGTTACAGGAAAATCGGACGGCACATTATCTCCTTTTACCCAAATATGATTCAGGTCTGTTTTGACAAAAAAACGCTCATTATCTTCTTCCAGCACAAGGGACAGCAAAGCAAGCGCATTGGACGATGCTACCGGAATGTCCTGTGTTTCGCCTAATACGGCAATTACTTTGGCAGCGGCAAAAATTCCGTCTGGCGAACTTAATGAAACCGGTGTCCAGTCGGCTGCGTCTGCAGAAGAATAAAGGTCGCCGGAAATGGTGCGTGCGTACAGCCTGTTCTTATATAAGCTGATGCTTTGTACTTGAATATCCGTTGCGCCGGAAACCGTTGACGGAAGTGACCAGATAACAGCATCCTCCGAAGAGGCATATTTCAACACGGAAGACTGGTATCCGAAGCAATAAAATTTGCCGTTCAGGAGGATTGTTTTTGTTTCCGAATCGGCAATGGTAATGGGAAGATTATCGGATACAGATTCATACACCATCGAATCCGGATCTATGGTATGCACGCGCAAGTTGATTGTATAATCTTTCGTTGTTCCGTTTGCCGCATATACCCGCAGGTATTTTGCTGCAACATTCAGGAAAGGGAGGAGGGAAATTGAATCTCCACTATTGATAAAGGTGGAGTCGGCGTTGTCTGCTGCTATCAGACAGACGTTTCCGCCGTCGGTGATCGCGGTCGTGTAGGTAAATATGGCCTTGGGCAATTGTTCCATCAGGGGAATCAGCCCGAAAGACAGCGAATCTTTGTTGTATATTTCGCCTTTGATTTGGTCTATCGTGTAAGACGCCAATGCCAATTCGGAAGAAATGCTGTCGTTGGCCAATTTGAAAGTGAAAAATTGTGCGTCCGTAGAAAGCGTGTACTCAATCACTTCATCATCTCCTAAACAGGAAGTGAATCCGATGATACACCAACAGCAAAGGGCGTGTAGAAAATATTTCAATCTCATTTTAAAGAAAATTTTAATGTATCTTTCGCGTGCAAAAGTAGGAAGTTTTTTTGCTTTACGCTTCATATCCTACTATTATTTATAAAATTTTGGGGATTTTTCTGTTTGCGTAAGACGAAACGGTTGATTTTCCGTCGAAAACATGGAACGTGTCGGGAAAGATTGTCAGTTCCGGCGCTTTCCAGCCGTCTTCTAATCGGATGCAGGATGTTTCTACGATCATTTCATCCCACAAGTCGGCCGATAAAAAACTGTTCAGCAAATAAGTTCCTCCTTCCACGATCAGGGATTGTATTTTCAGTTCATACAGGGCAGACATCATTTGGGGAAGTATGTCTTTTTCGAAATTCAGGCGATAATAGCGGATGAAGGGCGTACTTTGTTTTTCCCGGTGAGTGAAAACCAGGGTGGCTGTTTTTCCGTCCAGCAGGTGATAGTCTTCCGGCACTCTCAAATCTTTGTCCAGCAAGATTCTCCAAGGATGCTTACCGCCTTTCCAGTAACGTACCGTCAGCGAAGGATTATCCAGCAGGGCGGTGCGCGTTCCTACCAGAATGGCAGATTCTTCGGCACGCATTTTATGGACAGCTATTCGGGACATTTTCCCGGAAAACTGCACGGGAGGGCGGATGTCGCCGGATGTTCGGTTGCTGTCTATAAATCCGTCGGCCGATTGTGCCCATTTCAGGAAAATATAAGGCCTGTGATGGCGATGAAAAGTCAGAAAACGTTTGTTCAGGGCTTCACATTCCGGTTGTAACAGGCCGGTAGTGACCTCTATGCCGGCTGCCTGCAAGAGGCTGATGCCACGTCCGCAGACTTCAGGATAGGGATCTAATCCGCCAACAAATACACGAGGAATTTTTTGGTCGATGATCAGTTGTGCACAGGGTGGCGTTTGGCCGAAATGGGAACAAGGCTCCAGATTGACGTACAACGTGGAATCTTTCAGCAGGGATTTGTCCCGTACGGAGGCAATTGCTTCCGGCTCGGCATGCGCACTTCCGTATTTCCGGTGATAACCTTCTCCGATAATTTGATCCTGATGTACTACTACTGCGCCCACCATCGGATTCGGCGCTACATATCCGATTCCTTTAGCCGCCAATTCCAGGCAGCGGAGCATGTATTTTTCGTGTATTTCCTGTCTTGACATGTTGATAATTTATGTACCTTTGCGCCATGAAATCAGCCAGCCAGCATATCCGGGAGGCATTATCCGGTCTCTTTTCCGAACGGGAGATCGCCTCGTTAACGAAGCAAATCATTTGTCATGTCTGTCAGCTTCAAAGCCATCGGTTTTTGAGCGACAAAGATAAGCAATTATCTGAAAACGAACGGCAATCGGTCGCCAAGATACTTGATAGGCTGAAAAAAAACGAGCCGATACAATATATTATTGGGGAAACCGGGTTTTATGGTTTGTCATTTCAAGTAAGCGCTGCGGTATTGATTCCAAGACCGGAAACGGAAGAGTTGGTGGAATGGGCGGTATGCAGTACGGGAATGAAAACTGCTTACCCCGACAAGTTCCGCATACTGGATATAGGCACAGGAAGTGGGTGTATTGCAATTGCTTTGGCTAAACAGTTTCCCGACGCACAGATTTTTGGCCTGGATATTGCGCATGAAGCCCTGGCGATTGCCGCGATGAATGAACAGAAAAACGACGTTGCCGTGCAGTGGATACAAGGAGATATTTTGACGATGCCGGACACGGAGATTCCGGCGGCATTGGATATAATCATCAGTAATCCTCCTTATATTCTGCCTTCCGAGCAATC
>JAISFI010000373.1 GCA_031263685.1 Dysgonamonadaceae bacterium
CATTGCTATGTCCCTAAATGTTTTTGGAAGCTCCCAAACTTTTTTTGGTATGGCCCAAAATGTTTTTGGTATGTCCCAAAATGTTGTTGGTATGTCCCAAAATGTTTTTGGTATGTCCCAAAATGTTTTTTGGATGTCCCAAAATGTTTTTGGTATGTCCCAAAATGTTTTTTAGATACCCCAAAAAGTCTGCGGGTTGCCATTCAAAGTTTGCGTGGCGCCATTTAGATACACTAATTTAATAATCTTTTAATGAATATGCAGATGAAGAGCACTGATTTTTTCAACAGAAAACGGTTTATGTTATTGACCGTAAGTTTTATGTTATCCGTTGCCTTTATACAGGCTCAAACCCAAATCCTTTGGGGCTATGGCGATAACTTTTCGGGTTATGCCAACAGTGGATTGGGCAAACAAAGCGATCTGAAAATTCTTTCGCATTGGTATAACGGGCCACAAGATTCATGGATTTGGGGCTATTCCGGCACCAATACCATCTCCAGCTATTATGCACAGGGATATGGAATACAGCTAATTGTATGGTTAGGACCGGGAGCATTCGGCTCCGGAGCCAATTCTTCGATGAACTATGCTGCCGGAGACGTGGTGAGCTTGCAATCGGGTAAAGAATGTTGGTTTCCCGAAGATTTACGACATCTGATAGAAGTATTTAAAGGCGACGGCCCTGTTTACGGCCCGTTGTATGTAGTGCTTTTTTCCGAAGTGGAAACCTATTATAATTCCAACGATAACGCATACAAAAACAAATTGCAGCAGGCATATCTGGATGCGATAGAAAGCATCCACGAAATCTATCCTTATGCAAGCGTGGGACTGGGTTTTGGAGGCTACGGCTGGCCTGTGAACAGCATCGGCAACCGCGATTTGTCTTTTTGGTCGCCGTCTATCGCTGCAAGCGATTTTGTTTGCACGCAATCCATGCAACAGTATGACCACTGGACGGAAAATACTTTTCAGATCCGCAGCGCTGTAAAGCAACTCGGTCAGTACGGAAAACCGGTCATGATTTCACATTTCAAAATTTGGGGAAATCCGAACAGTGAACCGATGGGGCCACGGCAAACAAAACCTGCGTTCGAAAATTTTATGGACAATATGTTTACGGAACAGTCGCTTTCGGATTTATATGACGACGGATTGCGCATGTTTGTTTTTATGGACGACGAATATGTCCGCGATCGTAACGGCCGGAATTACAGCGACACTATTATTAAAGACGTCCATTATAACGCTATTGAGCATTACAACGATGCGGCTTTTAACACAGCAAGAGATTTTGTCAACGCACACAATCAAACCAATCCGGTCATGCTGCTCAACAGCAGTCCGGCTCCAGACAGAGCAACCAGGCAACTGTTACTGAATTATTCATTTGACGGCGACCGTAATTTTGCGCCGGACATCCATTCGTCCTCCAATTTCACGGCAAGCGATTTGACTTTCCCTGCATCCAATGTTTCTTTTGTGATACATTCGGACGATACCGATCCGCATGGAACGGGCAACGGCAAGTGGATACATGATACCGGCTATCAAACGCAAAATATCAATGCTCCTTCCCTGAAAGATGCCGTTGATGCAACGAACGTAAATAAACGGAACGATTATCTGGCGTTTACGGTAACTCCAAACGAAGAACAGTCACTTGCTTTGAGCTGGCTTAGCTTTGACATGCAGATGCGAAACGGCGCTAATCTTTCCAATCCGCCGGTACTGGATTTTTGTGCGGCGCTTTTTTACAAAAAGGGCGATTATATGTTTAGGATAGGAGATACATTTAAAGTTTCTGCCGAACAATCCGGAGCAACAAGTGGCTGGATTACTTGTCCGGTCGATTTCTCCAACGTCGCTTTTGAAGCAGGCAAAGCCGTAGAATTTCGCATCTATTGCTGGCGGGAAAGTGAAAGCATCTCAGGCCTGCACAGCCGATGGTTAGAAATCGACAATATTCGTCTCTATGGCTTATCTACTGCGTCGGGCATGCACCCTTCCGCGTATGACGACGACTGTCAAATCTATCCCAATCCTGCCAAAGAGGTCATTCACATAGATGGAATCAATGATTTTGAGGTATCGATTCTCGACTGTACCGGAAGGGTGGTGATACGGAAAAATTATGTTACCAATAATCATGTGGTCAATGTTTCGGATTTGAATCAGGGGATTTATGCGGCACAGATAACGAAAAACGGGAAGTCGTTCATACGGAAATTTGTCAAGAAATAAACCGATGAAATCGATTATTTTCTCATTTTTTCTCATTTGTAGCGCCTTTGTCGCGGCACAGGATTACTACAACACCGATGTTCAACATCCCCTGGTATTGGAAAATCCGTTTATCGACAAAACGCCCGATAAAACGCTTCCGCCAACGTTCGATCAGGCAAAACCGCTCTTGCCGCAACCCGAATGGCAGGCTCGTCCGGACGTTGTTGCAGCATACTGGAAAGCATGGTCTATTGCCTTCGATAACCTTTACGTCCCTACCGAACAGAATGGTTTCGTAACGCCCTACGTGGATGCAGCCTTCAACCGCCATATCTTTATGTGGGATAACAGTTTTATGGCGATGTTTGGACGATACGGACGGCGGGCTTTTCATTTTCAAGGAACGCTCGACAATTTTTACGCCAAGCAGCACAAAGACGGTTTTATCTGCCGTGAAATTTCGGAAATTACCGGCTACGAAAATTTCCAGAAGTACGACGTCTCAAGCACAGGCCCCAATCTGTTGCCTTGGGCTGAATGGGAATATTTTATTTCGGTAAATGATACTGCGCGTTTACGTCAGGTTTTCCCGCCGCTTATTGCTTATTATCAATGGTTTCGCGCCAATCGGTCGTGGAAAGACGGTTCGTATTTTTCGAGTGGATGGGGCTGTGGGATGGACAATCAACCGCGCCTGGAAGCGGGATATAACCGGGAATTTAGTCATGGCTTTATGTCGTGGATAGATATAAGCTTGCAACAGGTTTTTGTCGGTAAGATACTCATTCGGATGGCAAATTTATTAGAGCGTCCGGATGATGTAAAGGATATTATCGACGAAATAAATGATCTGCAACAGTTTGTCAATGCAAAAATGTGGGATGAGCGTTCGGCTTTTTATTACGATGTGTTGCGCAATGGAAATTTCAACGGCGTTAAAAGTATTGCCGCTTACTGGTCGCTGCTTGCCGATGTCGTTCCGGGCGAGAAACTTCCGCGTTTGCTGTCGCACCTGGAAAATGAAAATGAGTTTGCCCGTCCGCACCGTCCGACGACCCTTTCGGCCGATGATCCCGGTTACAAGCCCGACGGTGGCTATTGGTGCGGTGGCGTGTGGTCGCCCACAACCTATATGCTTTTAAAAGGATTGACGAAACATAAACAGGATTCGCTGGCATACGAAATTGCAGCCAATCATTTCTTTCAACTGATAAATGTTTATAACGAAACCGGCACTTTTTGGGAAAACTACGCGCCGGAAGCGGGATTTTTTCCGGCGCAAAGTCGCAAGGATTTTGTAGGCTGGACAGGCATTACGCCCATCAGCATCTTGTTGGAATACATTTTCGGCATTCGTCCGCTTGTTTCGGATAGTCATAGCCCGTCCGAGACGGCAGACATCATTTGGGACATTCATTTCACCGATGCCATTGGCGTTAAAAATTATCCTTTCGGCACGGATGCTACCATCGACTTTCAATGTGCCAGGCGCAAGAAAACGACCGATCATCCCCGCATAACCGTAAAATCGAACCGAAATTTTACCCTGAAACTACGTTGGGAGAGGGGCGAAGAAATCATCAAAGTGAAAGCAGAATGAAAAAAATCTGTTCCATATTGTCCATCTTGACGAGCGGAATCCTGTCGGCGCAGGAAAATAATCGTCCGAATATTCTTTTTATTATGGCCGACGACCATACTTCTCAGGCAATAAGCGCCTACGGCGGTCTGCTGGCGCCTTACATGCCTACTCCAAACATCGACAGGATTGCCCATGAAGGCGTAAGGATGAACAACTGCTTTGTGACCAATTCGATTAGTACGCCCAGCCGCGCCTGCATTTTGACCGGACAGTACAGTCAGAAAAACGGAGTGTATACGCTCGATGATTCACTCGATCCTGCACATCCGAATGTTGCAAAAGAACTGCAACAATCTGGTTATCAAACTGCCATCATAGGTAAATGGCATTTGGGCAACGAACCTGCGGGTTTCGATTATTACAATATCTTACCCGGTCAGGGACGGTATAAAAATCCATTGCTGATCGAAAAAGGCGGCTGGAAACAGGGAACGGACGGCGAACACCAGACAAAGGAATATGCGGGACATTCGACCGATGTCATTACCGATGAAACCATTAAATACCTGCAATCGCTGGACGGCAGACAGCCTTTTTTCATCATGTGCCATTTCAAATCGCCTCACGACCCCTGGGAACCCGCCGATCGTTTCAAAAACCTGCTCAGCGATGTAACCATTCCCGAACCGGCAAATATGCTCGACACTTACGAGGGGAAAGGCGCTTATACGAAGACATTAACCAACGGCTTGGAACATATCGGTCCCGGATTGAAAGGGAAAATGCCTCCCGACACAATGACGCGTGACGAAAAGCGACATTTCGCTTATCAAATTTATATCAAAGATTATCTGCGTTGCGTAGCCGGCATTGATGAGAATGTTGGCCGACTGCTTGATTTCCTTGAAGCAAACGGATTGTCCGAAAACACAGTGGTGATTTACACCGGCGATCAGGGCTTTTTTCTGGGCGAGCATGGCTGGTACGACAAGCGGTTGATGTACGAAGAATGTCTGCGAATGCCCTTACTCATCCGCTATCCGAAAGAAATCAAAGCCGGCAAAACAAACAACGACATGGTGCTTAACCTCGATTTCGCACCGCTTTTTCTGGATTATGCCGGTGAACAAACGTCCGCATGGATGCAAGGCGAAAGTTTCAGAAAAAATCTAACCGGAAAGACGCCGCGCAACTGGCGAAAATCAATCTATTACCGCTATTGGATGCACGGCGACTGGTGGCACAATGTTCCGGGAAATTACGGTATCCGCACTGAACGCTACAAACTGATTCTGTACTATTCGCAGCCCTTGGGAATGCACGGTGCAAAAAATGAAACTCGCCCACCCGAATGGGAGTTGTACGACTTGAAAAAAGATCCTTCGGAAATGCACAATCTGTATAATGATCCGAAAAATGCCAGAATCATTCAAAAACTGAAGAAGGAGCTACTGAAGCTAAAAGAGAAATATGATGATACGGATGATAAATATCCGGTAATGCATAATTTTCTCAAATAATATTTGGCAACTATGCTACGTCTGTGCTATTTTTTGGTGAATTTGTACATCCATCCATTGTGTTTTATTTTGTTTCTTTGCAGTTGAAATTCTTTTTATGAAGCAAATGAGTAAGTTTATGATTTATAGCATGCTCATGTTTTGCATTTTGCCATCATGTGGACATGCTTCGGACGCCATAAATGAATTGGCAGCTTTGCGTTATGATAAGAAACATAACACACTGTTGATTCGAACTTTTGAATCTGCTCAATATATCAGCAAAATTGATTTGAATTTGAAACAAGACACTTTGTTTGTAGGTAAGATTTCCAGAAGATTGATACTTTTTAAAAAGACCGAAATTGTACCAAGTACAGCTTGGTCTATTAAACTTCAATCCAATGTCGGCTTTGTTAAGTTTAATGGAGCATTACTTAAACTTTCCGAAATAGAAGAGTATTCTTTGGACGAATTAATAGAAAACAGTTATTCGGTGATTATTGTTTCTCCTGAAAAATTCCCATGTGTTTTGAGGTAGAATTAGATTGAATATTTGATTGGCTTTGTTGCAACGGCATCCGGAACGGATGCAATCCAGGTA
>JAISFI010000033.1 GCA_031263685.1 Dysgonamonadaceae bacterium
CGCAGCCCACTGCTCCAATTCTGCTATAACATTTCTTTCAAACATAGCCCTTGAAATTTTTCGGCAAAGATATGCTTTTGTTTCAAATCGGGAGCATATTTATCAATAATTTGTACGAATTCGGGAGTCTAGTTAGCGGTGTTTTGTTCTATACCGGACTGTTTTCCGACTGTTCGTAATCCCCGTTATTTTGTATCAATAAGCAAACTGGAATACGTTTTGTCGTTTTTCAATACCATTTGAACGTTATTATAGCCTTCCCATTTTACCTGACTTTTACTGTAATTTGAACGGAAATACTGTTCTACAGACGGCATACGGTGTCCGTCGCCCATTACCAGCAAATTATCGCCCTTATCCAGTACCTTTGCCACTGTTCCTGCAAATTCGGCATACGGGACGACGGCTCCCACGGCATCTCCCGTTTTGGAAACAGCAGTCAAGATCGCGCTTTCTTCTGTTGCAATTATACTTCCCGTCTTAACTTTATTGCCTAAGGGAATAAGCGTATTATATTCGCGGGTCTCGCTCTGTAATGCGGTAAGAATTTCGCCCTCAACGTAGTGCGCTGTAATATTGTCCGTTTTGCTCACGTCTAACCTGTATCTGTCCACTGTTCCCTGACTTATGTCCGCCTGATTGTAGGTGTAAGTGGGAAAGCCTGTTTTAAGACCGGCAACAGTAGCCAGTCCGCCGCCCAGCGAATGTCCGACGATATTGATTTTAGCATCGCTGCGACTTAAACATTCGCCAATTGAAGCGGCAAAGGCATACTGTTCGCTAAAAGTAGAAAAGCCTTGCTGAATATTGTTTTTCCAGTCCGTGAGACTCGTCATTTCAGTTCCCCTGAAAGCAAGCGTATATTCCCCTGTAAGCTCATTTTTGTAGATTTGGGCATAAAAACCGCTGTTATTGTTATTTTGAGTATTGAACGAATTTATCGCATCAATAGCCCGTGCAATTGCCTCGTCTTCAATTCCTCCTGAAGACGTAAGAGGCCTCCAGTCGGTATCTTTCAACAGTCTTGAGCCATCTTTATAAACATCTCCTGCCATTATTGCAAAGTCAATCAGGTTTTTTTCCGGATCGGGTTTCTTCTTTGCCTCGTTTGCCTGATAATCCAGTTCAATCGCCATCTGTTTTACAAAATGATTGTAATCTTCCGCAATTTTGCGTTCTTCCTCCGTCAGATATTTCTTGTTCCGCAATTCTTCAATATCGTAACCTGTCCGTTCCCTGTACAAACTGTGCATAAGCTGCGGAATACTGGCTGACCTGTTTTCCAGAAATGCCCGAATGGAGTCGGCAACTTCATCTCTGAATTTCAAGTCGACAGCAATCTCTTTTTTAATGGCGTCGAATTTACCTGTCATATAGTCCGGTTCTTCCAGTTCGGGAAGCGTTTGCCAGTCTGATTTCCAGTCGGGATTGCCGACATAAATTCCTCCTGCATATTGTTCCGCACCGTCAAAATTGAGCGAAACGCCCGGCTGCGCGCCCTGCTGCGCCGGTTGAGGATTGCGGGCGGAAGGGGCGTCAAAGGGATTGTCGTACTGCGTTTGGATGCCGTCAAGCAGCGGGTTGTCGGGAATGTCCGCGCTGCCGCTGTTTCCGTCTGCAAACAAATCGCCGTTGCCGAACCCGTCCGGCTTTGCAGACTGTGTGCCGGACTTGTAAGCGGGATTGTTTTCGGTGCGGCACTCGCAATATCCTCTTATTTGCGAAAACACTTCCTGCTTGCGTTTGGCGTCTGCTTCCGCCTTTTTATTGCCAATCGTGTTCATGGCTGCATCTATATTAACTCCCGTCATCCGTTCAAGGTCGCGTGTTGACTGTCCCCTGGTTCTACTGCTGTTGCTTGTTGCAGAGGCAGATTTTCCATACGTGTTTTCAGCTATTTCGACGAGTTCTTCGATTTTTTTACGGCAGGCATTATTATCATTGAACGAGGCGAGAAGCTTTCCCTTGAGATACAGTGATGTGTATTTAGGACGGCTGGCAGCCGTGGCTGTGCGGGTAAAATTTTTCCACGAGGCGCCGCGCGTACGTGCCTGCTGTTCCCATTTCTGTATAAACGGACTGTCCTGCGCCGACAGTACGCCGGCGCAAAACAGACACATTACGGTTAAAAAAACTCTCGTTTTCATGCCGCTAAAAATTTAATGTCAGCCCAAGACCGCCCGACGGAGTTACGCCAAAACGGAGTTCCGTGGTCAGCTTGTTTTTATGCTGCTGTGTAGTTTGCTCGTTATACTGGTTGAGAAACCGAATTTTTTTTGAAGTGGCACGTGCACTGACACTAAAGCAGGTAACTCCAATTGCTAATGAACTTAATGTCATTATTCGTCCCGTGGTTTTCATCTGCGGGTTATTCTTAGCCAATAATCCACCCCACAAAAATCCGCCAACTGCGATACCGGGAATAGAGACACAAGACATTATCCCTGCCGCTGTTTCCATATTATGAGCTTTGCGATACTCTTTTTCAAGTTGTGGGTTCAAGGCATATAATTTCCCGGAAATTTCTTTTTTGGACAACCTGTTTCCCCATTTGTCTTTAAATTTACTTGAACTTTTTGTTATTACAGATGCCTTCAGGTCTGCTATTATATCGGGTTTGTCTTCAATCATGGAAACAAGAGTTTCGCTAAATCTGTCGTCTTTTTTTACAAAGGTAATTTCATGCAGTTTGTTTCCCGTGGTTTGCTGCCGTATGGCGTCTGCATATTTACTTACGATATTTACCAGTCCGACTAATTTTCCTTCTTCATATTTGAGAGCAAAGGCATAGGAAGTTTGCGTATTGCCTGGCAGGTCGCTTTCCTGCGCCGCACTGGCTATGGCATCCGTCAGTATGCTGACCAGATCGGATTTGAGCGCTGAGCCGACTGCATTCCCTGCGCTTCTTGCAAGATCATATTTTCCTGATTTTGGCGTGTATGTGCTTGCATCGGCAAAGATAAAAGTAAAGGCATTGTCTCTGGCTGGAGTAATATTGACCGTTTTTTCAATCAGGTTGGCGCTGTAGTATCTGCTGTCTTCGGGTTTCATGGTAATACGGTATTTCCCTGTTTTTTGTATTTCGGCAATTTGAAAAACAAATTCGGAAGTGAACCGGATACTGCCATCTTTTTCAACTTTAGAGACGGTTATGCTGTCTATTGCCACCCATTCGCCGTTCAAATCGTCTAAAATACGGTCCTGTTTTACCTGCTCGGTCTCAAGATATTCAAGATCGTAGATTTTGTCCTTGATTTGCCGCGCATCGGCAGCATCGGGCGCAAGCTCCAGATAGCGTTTGTAATGTACAATGGCGGCTTTCAGGTCGGCGGCAGTGGCAAGTTTTTCATGAACCTCGCCTGTTGCCTTGTAAAGTTCGGGATATGCCGGGGCAAGTTTTAGCGCCTCTTTGTATTCCCTGAGCGCATTCGGGTATTCGCCTCTGTTGTAGGCGGTTTGCGCGTAGCGGATATGACGTCGCAATTCTTCGCTGTCGTTCTGTTGCGCATAAGTTTGCGCCATGCCTGCAAGCCACGCGAGGGTGACGAGGCAAATAACTGATTTAAAAATTTTTTTCATGATACTATTTGTTTTTTATTAATTTGATTATTAAAATTTTACTCCGAGATAAATATTAATATTGGAATTTTTAGCGCTGAGTCCTTCCAGACCGGATATAATATTTTTCATACCCCTGGTGTAGCTTGCGCCGATTACAAGTCCGAATGGCATTTGATATTCTGCCATAAAATTCACTCCCCAGTCAAAAGAATCGAATGTCTTATTCTCTTCTTTCAATAAATTCCAATGATACAGATAATAAAGGTCTCTTTCTTCTCTATATGTATTTAAATTATGTGTGTCATAATGTTCATTATCCGGATCACGATACTTAGGGATTATATTGTAGAAAGAACTTGATTTGTGTTTGACAATGTATTTGTCATCAACCAGATGCCCGTTTTGGTAGAGCGCATACTGTCCTTTGCCTCCCAGCATATATGCCGCATAAGCGCCTGCGCCGAAATTAAATCCTACAGGGGTTTTGAAGACGAGACTTACAGGTATTTCAGCATACACAAAGTTATAAGTATATTTTGTAGCCACTTCTCCTTCCGAAGCCGATACCAGCGGCACAATCCAGACAAGTTCGGAAGGCGTTTCAGTTTTTTCATGAAAACCTTTTGGCGACAGGAAAATCTCCGGCTGGATGGAAAGGAACCTTGTAATGCCAAATTCAAACATCATTCCCGCACTGTAGTTATATTTGGGAAGAAGTCCCTCAACATTGGTCATGTCGAGTTTTGAAATGTTAAGTCCTTGTTTTAATCCGAAACGAAAGGATCTGTAGCTTAAATCGTTTTTCAGTTTTTTATCTGCCGCTGTTTCCTGGGCATACATTTGCACTGTTCCTGCAAGCCATATAAATGCAGCGAGACAGGCGAGTGGTTTGAAAATTTTGGAAATACTTTTTTGCAAAAATTTTTCCCTACTCGTCAGGCTTTTCGGACTCGCCCCGTTTTTTGAATGGTTTCCGGTCTCCATTGCACTTTTGCCATAATCGGCGTGCGATTGCATTTGCTTTAAATTCTTTTTCATAAGACACTATATTTAAAATTATTATAAATTATTTTTCAGTATCTGCAATCACACGAAAAAAGCGTGAAACTGTTCGCTGATTGCTTATTTACTATTCGTGGCTCTACCAAAACCTTTTTTCCTCAAATAAGCACGAATGCTTCACGCCTAAAGACGTGAACTTTCGCTAACTTATTCCCGAGGAAATTATTGGTAGAATTTCGAATAGTGAGAATAAGAGCGTTAGCTCAAATATGTTTTAATCTATTTTTCTATTTCATACATTTTTTATTTTAATTTATCTATTTATTCATCAAGCGTTTTTCACTTTATTTCCCGCTCTTTTATCTTTCAACTCGCAGTATTTTCCAGTGATTAACGCCGCGCAAAAATAATCATTTTTTTCAAATCAAACGGAATATTCAAAACGTTTTTATTCCAATACTTCCGTTTCCTTTTCTTCGTCAATTTCCCGTATTTTTCAACAATATAAACAAGACGGCGAGCCTCTTCCTTTTCCACCCCGGTCATGGCAAAATCGTAGTGATACTGCACTTTGGCAACAGTAGCGCGAACAGTGAAGTCGCGGGCTGCATCCTTTTTAACAATTTCTTCCGTTTCAAAGGCTTTTGAATTTTTCTTGAAAAAGCCGTCGAGATTCGAAAGCTCTGTGCCAAAGGTCTCAAATACGGGCTGAATGCCCGGCGCTCTCATCGCATAAGCTTGAACTTCCTTATGAATGGCATGCAGAATCTGCAGGTTTTGTGATACAGTCAAACGCTGCATTACCCCTTTGTAAATCAAAATTTCTTTCATAATAATTTGTTTTAAATTTTTTATATTATCATTTTCTTTCTTCAAATTTTATTTCCGGCTTCGACATTGTCGAAATGTTCCCGACGGTCGTCCGCAAGCCATCGAATTTGTCGAAACGTTCCCGACGGTCGTCCGCAAGCCGTCGAATTTGTCGAAAATCCTGTTTTTAATACTTCCAAGAACCTGTTCAAACTGTAGGAACATCAATATCGTCCTTATTTTCAGCATATCATACTGTATACGAATTGTTGTTCATGAACGCAAATATACAAAATATTCATAACATGATACCGGTGATGCAAATTCTTTTCAAGAAAAAATCAAAAATAATTTGCGAAATTCATTTTCCGATTCCAACAGTCGACGAATTGTTGGCATACACGGTACACCGGAATATCCCGCCGGAAATCCATGCGGCTACCGGCTCAATTTTAATCTTCGGAAACTGCTCTATTGAGCGGGTACTGTTAATCCTAAAATCCTGTGAATCCTGATTCAGGCAATTTGCTTTGAACGGCGAATATTATTTTGAGGCGCTGTGAAAGTGCGAAAGTGTCGTTTATTTCCTGAAAAAAGAGAAATTCACGCTTCCGTAGCATCGCTTTTGAATAAAGCCTTCGGTTTCCGAAAAGTTATTAGTCGCGGAGTGTTCAATTATCAAGTATCCTCCTTCGTTAAGCAAATCATTTTCGAACACCAGTTTGGGGATGAGCGCTATTTTATTGTTGGCATA
>JAISFI010000199.1 GCA_031263685.1 Dysgonamonadaceae bacterium
ACACACACACACACACACACACACACACACACACACACACACACACACACACACACACACACATCTATATTAAGGTGTAAATCCTATCTACGAAGACCGATAAATACATCGGAAAAGAACAAACCCCTCCATATAATTTATTTATTTTTAACACTCCTGCTCGATGTAGCATCCACGTTGCGTCGAGTTAAAAGCAAGACTCATGTCTTGCAAAATATATGCTGCAAGCGTGGACGCTTGCTTTTAGCACGACGTAGCGAAGACGCTACGCCGAGCGGAGAAATATCGTTGCAACAAAATCACTACACATCACTATTACTCACTATTAAACAATTAATTTCATGAAACTTAAAACTTTCAAAGGTACAGACCGGCAAGATCGACGTCGTTGTGGCGTCCGGCTATTACTGTTGTTCCTGCTGCTTGCAGGAATGTGCGGAAACCTGCAAGCCCAAACCCGTATCGGATGGACTACAAGCGTGCCGCAGATGACCCCTGCAACTCTCAACGTCCTGAGCGATACCGGTTACGTTGACATTGATTTCGCTCCCTTAAACGCTCCCCTCAGCAATGCAAAAATCGAAGTACAGCTCCCTGTCAATGTTACCTATCACGGTACGGTTAGCCAGACCGGACATGCTGCCGGAATATTTACGGCAAGCTCCGAAGGTTCTGCTTCTATTTCTGGCGTCAAGGTAAGCATTGGCTTTAACGCCAGCTCTATCAGTGCAAACACTCGGATACAATTGCAACTGAAAGTCGTAGCCGGTAATTGCGCATTTACTTCGGGAAACGCGACCATTCAGGTACTCTCTGGAAGCAGTACAGTAACCGATGGCGGAGGCCCGCATACGCTGACGATAAACGCGCAGCAACCAACCATCCGCATGTTAGTACCCACTTCTTCCTCGTCGACTGCCAGTCTCACAACACCCGGAGGATCGGAAAAAGCGAATTTTGCACTGGATATCGACCTGGCCAGCGGTACCGCCAAAGGACTGAAACTCTCATTCACCGGCGATCAATTTACTTTCCTCGAAAATTTCAAACTGGACGGAAATCCGGTAAGCGCCGCACCAAGTGGAAATAACGTCTGGACACTCATGCTAACCGACACCATTTTCAGCACTACGGCTAAGCGGCTGACTTTCGACGCCTACTCCAGCCGCAACAGTTCGCGTACCATCACCTCCGCTTTCCAATATCCTGCCGGCTCCAACTGTGTATCCGGCACCGGAGCTACATTTACCCTGTCTTATCCACCCATATCGGACGTACCGGTTATCAATACTGTAAGCGTCAATTGGGCGATGGATACAAATATAGGAACTTCCGCAATCGCTTCAGCGTATGATATACCTATGGATGGCGTGACGAAGTCTTACGTCCGTGTCACTTACAAAAATGTGGGAAATGCAAGCGCTCAGGGATTTGCAGTACAGTTCTATCCTCATCGGGACATCGGTGCACTGAGAAACGCCTACGTTGTTCGCGACGACATTCGATACCGGATAAATGGCAGTGGCGAATTAAAAAGCGGACGTCTATTTACATCTACGAGCCTAACAGGTTACATCTGTTCCTTAAAGCCGGAGAATCTTTATAAGCCGTTAAATGTCACGGTTTACATGGATGACGTATTATTGAATGCAAACGATGAAGTGACTGTGTACTTTCCTGTGGTACAGGGAGCTATTTTTGACAACACGGCTTCAACAGCGAATTTTTGTACGACAAATGCTACGGATGTACAATGGGTACATTATATTTTCACCGGAACAGACCGCAATGGCGTGGCTATAGCAAACGGCAACAATAGAAGCTGGTATAGTGGCATGGGTATATATTTCCCTATGTTTAGAGCAACGCTACCTGCCACAACCATTCTGCCAAGCGCTTCCGGACAATCTACCGTTTCGTTATATACAGGCACACTCAGTAACAGTACTACTCTTGCGAAAGCTCAAACACTGGATATCTATGTAAAACTGCCTGCCTGGCTGGAGTTGGATGGCGATGTTACCGACGCTCTCAAGTTGGGGAGTTATGCCCCAATAAGTTATACTTCAGACGATGGTACAAAAACTTATTCCATAAGAGTTGTTGAGAGTGGTGTTACTGAGAATCTTACTTTAAAATATAAAACAATCGCCTCCCATTCCTTCTCAATCAATCAATTGGATAGCATCCGTTACTGGGTCAACCTGAATCAGGGGAAACAGACATCGGCAGTACCCGATTCTTACAGGCCAACCCTGGAACATGTTTCTCAGTTCTCCCAGCCGCTTACTTTCCGGGTAGAGAACGAGGGCGTAGAATTAACGTCTTTCGACTTCCATCGGATTACTCGTGGGCTTAAAGATTTGAATAACAATGGGATTCCTGACAATAATAATCTTGCTTCCGATACAGAAATCAACATGTACAAATACCTGAATTATGATCAGGGGCAAATGATTATTAAAGGGAAAATAAATGGGAATACCAGCGGACGGGATTATTTTTATTTAATCCTGAACAGCGGATTTTATCTCAACGGTATGTTGGGAGCAGCAAGCCTTGCGGTAGAAGGTGGAGCAACTATAAACAATATAACGCCCACTCGTATTACAGACTATTGCTTCTACCTGAAAGCGAATATCAATGGAACGCTATCCGCAAACAATGAATTTACCGTTACTATTCCTTTTTCGATAGGCAATACTTCGTACGTGCCTACTTCATCATTGAATGCAATAGTGGAATCTTATCTGAGTCCCGGCAATTTATCAGGTACGGCGGTAACAAATCCTCCCACAGGTACCCGCTTCGGAAAAGATCTCATTTCAAAATCGATTTCTGTTGCGGGTTCAAGCCTGTATGATGAATATGAATCGGCTCACTCTGTTAACGTTTCAAGCAATAATGCATTTTCTCTTAGCACATCTCGATATATAAGCAAAAATACATCTGATTTCACAAACGAATACAGACCCTGGATATATCCTTTTGCTTATGAAGTGGATATTCCGAGCGGATATATACTGGGAAATGACAACAAACTCACAATTAGGGATGAACTGATAAGCGATAATCAAAATTTACATCTTCCTCCCTATTCAATTTCAACATCAGCTTCGGGCATAACGACTTACCGGTATAATTTGGACTCCATATTCTGCAAAGATTATACTGAGCTAAGTAGTACGCTTCCCACCGGACAATGGAGATATAAATCCGGAAATGCGGTTTATCTTTTTACAGCAACGTTGCGAGCTACGAAAGAAGCATCCGGAACGGTACCTCTGGTAAAAAGGATGGAATATAAAAATGTGTTGAATAACACTGTTACTTATAGCGCGACCAGGCAATTAATCTACTCTGCTTCTGGCCTTAGCCTGTCGACGGCAGCCACGAGCCTCAACGCTTACGGCAAGCGATTAACAATCCCGGCCATTTCTGTCGGCACATTCAATATGTCTGTTCCTGCTACGGTTTGGCTGTACATTGACGGCAATGTAAGCAATATTTCCGCTAAAGAAGGAGAATCTGAAGCTATTGTGGGTACCGGTTTTGAAAACCGCTGGTTAAATCTGGGTTCTTTGAGTCCGGGCACGATCCCCTCCTACGCACTTTCGTTCGACTACAACGGTGGCGGTAGTTGCAGTGGCGACATGATTACCATTTACACCGTATCCGATTTTGGCAATAGCGCCTGGACGTTTCCGACTTCGAGTCCTATCGCTCCCGATTACGATCACAACGGGCCTAAAAAACAGGTGTCAATACTTGTTGCAGAAGCACGCATCAACGGGAGCATCAGCGTGCCCTCTGAAACAAAGGTGATTTACGAACAGCCCTATACCGTTACCGCTACCCTCGATGCTTCTGCAAGTCCGGGTATTCTGAAAAATGCTCAAATGATAATAAGCATCCCTGCCGGTCAGCAATACATTGAGGGAAGTGCACGCCTCATCTATCCTACAGGCACTACTGCGGCAGTAAACAGTGCGGTAGAAACGGCTTTGAAGAATAGAAACGACAACCTGGCTGTTAACCACTCGTTTACGTTCAATGCCGGTACAGCTTTGGAAGATAATGATTTCTCTTTCGACGGTTATCAGACGACTCCAATGGATCAGACCAAACAAAAAGTTGTTCTGACCGCCCAGTTCAAACCCCTGTGCGATACCGACATCAAAGGAATCAGATACAGCGCAACGCTCTATGGGACGAACGCCTGCGGACAAAATGCCACCGACAACGGCAAAACGGTATATTCCAATCTGATACCTACCGGTATAAGCACGGCCTTTGCCTATACTTCTGCTGCAAGCCTGTTGGGCGGAAACCACAGTTTCGGGGGAAACAGTGTCACCGGAACGTTACAGGTAACTGTTACCAAGAAGTATGGTACTACACAGACGTATCAGCGTGGTAAAGACTACACGGAAATCCATCTCCCGAAATGGCTGGTGGTGGATGGGCAAATTCAATGCACATCTGATGCCGAAAGTTTAACGGGCGATGTGCCGGATACAGATACAACGCATATTGACGAAGGTATCCGGATCGAATTGCCAATAAATTCACTGAATATTTTACCCGACAAAGGAATCGAACAGCCGTTCACGTATTCCATTCCTGTCCGGTATATCGCCACCGGAGAAAATGATCTGGTCTATCATCCGGAACAAATCATTTCGTCGGATGTATATACAACAACGAAATTTGGAGATGGATGTGACGAAGAATATCCGTTCCTGTTAGGCGAAAGCAGCGAGTTGAAGATTGCCTTGCTGACGCTGAAAACTCCCAACCGGTATCTCTACAACATGGCATCCATTGGCAAGCCGTTCACGGTGCAAGTCACTTCCAAAGATTTCAACGGCGGCTGGTATGCAAATGAAAACCTGAGTACTGAACTTCTGTTGCCCGGCGGAGCCACTTACATCCACCCGTCCCGACAAACGGCCGATACGGTGATGGTATATATCAAAGCCGATTTTACCCAGTCTTACGGTAAAATTCCCGTTACTCTCCGCACGCCGCCCGCCGATCTCGTCTGGCGTACTACCGACACGGATGAGAACTGGCTCAATCCCGCCAACTGGACGACAAAAATGAGCGAAGATGAAGATAATAAAGCTTATCTGCCCGCTCTTGGTACAAAAGTGACACTGCCCTCCGGCGCCGACAAATATCCCGTTCTGACCGATACGGTAGCCTGTCGCATCATCCGCTTTGAACATGGCGCAGAACTGGGACGTCAAGATCTTCTGGTCTACGACAGCGCCCGCGTGCAACTGAATATCACGGCCAATCAGTGGTACATGTTCTCGCCGCCCCTGCACCAGATGTACAGCGGAGATTTCTACCGGGAATATCCCGATCCGTATGAAGACAGACAGACGGCCTATACGGTACAGTTCAACATCACCAATCCCGAAACATCTGTTTACAAAAGCGGCGAATGGACCGGCGCGTTCAGTACCCCCAATATAGAATTGACCGCCGGCAGCGGATTAGCCATCTGGATTGATGACGGGACGCTGATAGACAACCACGCTGCTTTAACTTTTGAATTTCCGAAGCATGATACCAAACATCACCTCTACAATCCCGACCGGTTTCCTCCCGGAAATATCTCCCAAACGTATGCCATAGAGCGGGATAAAAACGGGCATTTCGTTTATGAGGGAAAGCTGGATGCGAGTGG
>JAISFI010000214.1 GCA_031263685.1 Dysgonamonadaceae bacterium
TCGGCATCGTGAAGATTGTGGGTCAGTATTTTGCCGTCGGTATTTTTCTCGCCGGGGTTGTTCAGTACCGTTTGCAGGTCTTTCCGCGGGCCGTAATGGTTGGCCGGGATGAAGATGAAGGCAATGATTTCGCGGTGAAGCGAATTTTTCTTTTTCAACTCGCCCAACGATTTCACAAAAATGTCGATCCCTTTGTTCTTGAACTCGTACCGGCCGCTGATTCCAATAAACATTGGGTTGTCGCTCACTTCCCCGAACAGGGCTTTTGCGATTTCCGTCAAACGTTCGCGGGCAGCCGTACGCCCCTTGTCATATTCTTCCTTTTGCGGAACAAACGAATCTTCGAAGCCGTTGGGAGTTACAATATCCACGTCCTTACTCAGGAAATGCGAACATTCCCGGCCCGTGATCTCGCTCACCGTAGTGAAGCAATTGGCGTGCCGTGCCGACAGTTTTTCGAGCGACTGCTTCGCAACAACATTAAATTCGGACGCTTTCATATCCGGGTTATAAGCGGTCATGGCGCCATACAAAGGCAAGAGATTACCGGCGATGGAGCGCCCCAATACGGTGGCATGTGTGGTAAACACGGTGGCAACCTGCGGCATGGATGTCCGTAGATACAGCAAGCCGGTACCGGTCATCCACTCGTGGAATTGCGCCAGCACGTTATCGCGGATGGTGAGATTGAACTTGACGAAGCTTTCAATTACTTTTCCCGCTGCATACCCGAAAAGTGCCGGTTCTACATAATCCCATTGCCCGGAAAGCGAGTCGAGTTCATACGTTTCCCAGAATTTGGAAAAAATGGCGTCTTTTTGGGGTGTGAATGACTGGAAATCGACAATCACCGCAATAGGGCTACCCTCAATGTTCCAACGACCAATGTGGATGTGCAAACCTTCTTCGCCAGCTTTTGCCTTCCACGATTTGAACAGTTGCGGATCTTCAAGAAATTCGGGATTGTCGGATGTGTCGCGCCAAACGTCTGGCCCGATCAGTATATAGTTACTTTTGTACTCGTCAACGAGGGTCTGCGCTTTCGTTGAAATTACGGTGTGTATGCCTCCTATCTTGTTGCATACTTCCCAACTCGTTTCAAAGATGTAATCAGGCCTTAATAAGTTTGTGTCCATTATTTTTTTGATCTTGATAATATTTAAACGAAAAAACGGTCAAAGTTATAAAAAAACTCATCAGAAATCTCGGATGAAAATAAGTTTTTAATACGAGCTCCCAAAACGGTCACAGTCCCAGCGTTTCCCTTAATTTCTTGACGGCTGTTTCCGGTGACCGGTGTTCGCCGATGAGCGTGACAAACTTGCTTCCGATGATGGCGCCCGAAGCATGGTCGCAGGCTGTGCGGAATGTTTCCCGGTTGCTGATCCCGAACCCGATCATGCGGGGATTGCGCAGCGACATAGCGTTGATCCGGCGGAAATAGGCTTTTTTTTGTTCGTCGAACGAATTCTGCGCGCCTGTCGTGGCGGCAGACGATACCATGTAAATAAAACCGTCCGTATGTTCGTCGATGAAACGGATGCGTTCTTCGGACGTTTCGGGCGTTATCAGCATAATAACCTTCACGTCGTATTTTTCAGCTATCGGCTTGAAGTCGTTCAGATAGTCGTCGAACGGCAAGTCCGGGATGATGCAGCCGTCTATGCCGCATTCGCTGCAAGACTTGCAGAAATTGTCGAATCCGTACCGCATCACCGGGTTCAGGTATCCCATGAGCAGGAGCGGGATTCGTACGCGGTCGCGTATGCCGGAGAGCAGGGCGAAGAGTTTGCGCAGCGACATGCCGTTTCTCAGCGCCTGCGTGGCGGCGTCCTGTATGACCGGTCCGTCGGCCATCGGGTCGCTGAACGGGATGCCGATCTCGATCATGTCGACGCCGTTTTCCTCCAGTGTCCGTATCACATCCGCCGTATTGCCGGTTTCCGGGTATCCGGCGCAAAAATAAACCGAAAGAATATCATGATCTTTTGTATTAAATAATGTCTTGATCCTGTTTTCCATAAAACTAAAATTTAAAATTCAAAACCATATGATACAGACGCATCGAGACTGCGTATTTGACGGATAAAATCTCTCAGCTTCGCGATGTCCTTCACCGCAGGCGATGTTTCGAAGCCGCTGTTGAGGTCGATGCCCGCAAACGCCGGATGATGCAAACGCCGGATGTCGTCCGCGCAGTCCGGAGTCAGTCCGCCACTCAGTAAAAATGGCGTATTCCCCCTGTATTCATCAAGGAGAGACCAGTCGAAACGCCTGCCCGAACCGCCATAATTCGCACATTTTGTATCGAACAGGAAATAATCGGCGCAGTGCGCGTAATTTTCCGTCTGCCTGAAATCCGCACCGTCCGCTACCGGAAAAGCTTTAATAACGGAATAGCCCTGCCTGCGCACGGCTTCGCACACTGCGGGCGATTCGTTCCCGTGCAGTTGAATGTAATCCAGCCGGTAACACCGGGCACAGTCGCGTAATCTTTCCGGCGTTTCGTTCACAAAAACGCCGGCTTTTTTCTTTCCCGAGCCATCCTTCCCGACGCCGGAGACAGCCTCGACGCCGTCCGCCACATACCGCGGAGAGGCGGGATAGAAGACGAAGCCGACAATGTCAATATCGATAGCTTCCAATTCGCATATATTTTCCGGCGCCCGCATGCCGCATACTTTGATCATCATCACTTGATCCGTTGAGGATTCTTACTTTTCATCTCTTTCTATTCTCCGGATAAACGAAGACATCGTTTCGCCGGGGTTTTCCGTCTTCATAAAGGTCTCGCCCATGAGGAACCCGCGAAAACCAGCGTCGCGAAGCTTCCTTACCACGTCGGCGTCGGATATTCCGCTTTCGGAAACGAATAGAGGCGCGCCGCCGTCCGTTCCCGCTTCGGCCTTCATCCGTTCGATCATGCGGAATGAATTGTTTATATCCGTATCGAACGTCCCCAAATTGCGGTTATTGACGCCGAGCATATCAACGTGTTCGTTCAGATGTCGCAGTTCTTCCTCCCGATGCACTTCGAGCAATACCTCCAGATCCAACCGGTGGGCTATGACGGCGAAGTCCCGACATTCCCGCTCCGTCAGCGACGCGGCGATCAGCAATACCGCATCGGCGCCCATCACGCGCGTCTGGTACAGCTGGTATTCGTCGATGATAAAATCCTTGCGCAGGAGGGGCAGCGCGACTATGGAACGGGCATGTTGCAAATCCTCCAACGAACCGCCGAAAAATTCACTGTCGGTAAGAACGGAACACGCCGCCGCCCCGCCCTGCCCGTAAGCGGGAAGGACGTCCTCGACCCGGACCGCGGGATACAGCCACCCCTTCGACGGCGACCGACGCTTGAACTCCGCAATAATACCCGATGGCGACGCTTCGAGCGACCGCCTCATCGAACAGGTACGGGACTCAAGACGCTGCGTCCCGGAAGCAAGCAGAAAATCCAGCGTCACAGCCTTTTTCTGCTGCGCAACCTCCCGTCGCTTATTGGCTACAATGGTTTCCAGTATATCCATATTTTTTCAGATAAAAATCGAACTATGGAGATTTTGCATCAATATTTCGTGCCCTGCCAAAACTTTTGTTTTGATCTTACTCATGTCTTTAAATTTAATTTAAATTATCGCAAAGGTAACATTTTCCACTTTATCCCCGCGACGAAGACACCGTAAAGGCGGTTCCGGCAAAACCCGCCGGAAATATGCTTTTGTCTATGGACAAAACCGTAAATCCTGTCGGATTTTATCTATAGGAAATCATGCACCTTGGCACCCCATTACCATCATTCGAAACAAAATTACAAGCTGTTTTAAAACGGAACGGTTATTTTTGCATCACAACCAAATCATCAACCTGACATGAAAAAAGTTTTAGCGTATGTATTTATAAGCGCCTTGATGGCAACGAACGGCCGCGCCCAGGGCATCTCGGTCAAAGGCGACGAACAAGGCCTGGAGATCGGCAAACTCGACCTGCAGCAGGATAGCGTGGCAGTGCGCGAAGCCTTGGACAGCTGGTGGACGACTTCGCAGAAAACACTCGAAAAACGCATGGATTGGTACAGCGAAGCCCGTTTCGGATGCTTTATCCACTGGGGTGTGTATTCGCTGGCGGGCGGCGAGTGGAACGGCAAACCGGTGCGCGGGTATGCCGAACACCTGATGCGCAGCCAAAAAATACCGTTGGACGAATATAAGGAACGATTGGTAAAACCGTTCAACCCTGTGGAGTTCAATGCCGACGAATGGATGCGCAACGTACGCGACGCCGGTATGCGCTATTTCATCATTACGGCCAAACACCACGACGGTTTTGCGATGTATTTCTCCGACGCGTATCCTTACGATATGCGGATGACCGTCTACAACCGCGACCCGATGAAGGAGCTGCGTGCTGCCGCAAAAAAGTACGGCATCAAGTTCGGATTCTACTATTCGCATGCTTTCGATTGGGAATATCCCGACGCGCCCGGCAACGACTGGGATTACAATAACCCCGGCGGCGATAAGTTCCTGCACGCCGCCGCCTGGTGGCGCAACTACCCCGAATTTCTCCCACATGCCGAAAAGTACGTCAACGAAAAATCCATACCGCAGATACAGGAACTGATCCGCAAGTATCAACCGGACATCATGTGGTTCGACACGCCGCATAAACTGCCCCTGTATGAAAATATCCGCATCCTGAAAGCCATTCGCCAACTTTCGCCAAACACCATCGTGGTCAACGGACGGTTGGTGCGTTTTTCGGAAAACAATTTCGGCGACTATGCGAATACCGGCGACCGCGCGGCCTGTTTTTTCCCCGTGAAGGATAAGTATTGGGAAGCCATCCCCACTACCAACGAATCGTACGGATACAGCAAATTCGATACGTCGCACAAGCCGGCGTCGCACTTCATACGGCTGCTGGCCGATGCTGCGGCCAAAGGCGGCAATATACTGATGAATGTAGGACCGATGGGCAACGGTAAATGGGACGAAACGGATGTGCATATATTCCAGGGCGTGGGCGACTGGCTGAAAGTGAACGGCGAAGCCATATACGGCAATTCGAAAACCGGGCTTCCGATCCAGAACTGGGGCGTCGCCACACGTAAGGACGACCGTCTCTACCTGCACATCTACCAATGGCCGAAGGACGGGAAACTGGTAATAGGCGGATTGTCTGCCGACATTGTCAAAGCCTATTTCGTGGCCGACAAAACGGCTGTGGTCTGCGAGAAGTCAGGCGACAAGGATATGCTGCTGCAACTGCCTGTCGCCTGTCCCGATACGGTAAATACCGTGGTGGCGCTGCAACTGAAAAACGCCGGCTATAAAACAGATGATGCCCGTCTGCTGGTCCCCGGCGAAACAAACATCCTCCTGACTTTCGACGCGCAGCTAAGCAAAGGCCTGATACCCGGCGACGGAAAGAAATACCGCAATTACATCCAAAATTGGACGCGTTCCGACCAGTCGATGACCTGGAACGTGCGTCTGACACAACCGACCGCCTACCGCATCAGCGTGGAATACAACAAAGTTGACCGTAGCGACTCGGGAACCATTGTTGTGGAGATAGACGGTAAAGCATACAAGGCAAATTATGCGCCCAACCGGCGTGCCGAAGATTCGGAAAAGATCTTTGTTGCCGCTGTCGACCTTGCCCCCGGCGAACATACCATCGTCCTGAAAGGCGAACGATACCGGGGAAAACAGTACATGCGCCCGATGCAATTAATCTTGAAATAACAGTTTCGAGTTTCGAGTTCCGTCTGACAAAATATTCACCAAAGAATTCCTGGCCGTCTATGTACTGTCGCCACGTATCGGCAGGGAACTGATACGTCCGTGGAACGCATGTCGGAATTGTCGATGATGATCGCTCAACTCGAAACCCGAAACTCATATCTGTATCCCGTATTTTTCCCTGATATACCCCACAATTTTCTCCTTATCGTTTCCGCAGGCTTTTTTGATCTCGTAAAATCTTCGATGCTCAATAAACTAACTTCTTAATATCAAAGCCATATAATTGCATGAGAGCATCTTCTAAAGACAATTGATCTTTTTTCATCTTGGTTTTTAATTCCAGAATGGTTGCATCAACTAAAAATCTGAACCAGAACCCCTGTAAAAAATGACATGCAAGACCTGCTTTGCCATCTAAAAACCCCAATCGTATAAAATACCGATAATTGAAATATAAAAAACTTCGCAAGAATAGCGGCATTTTCTGGAAAACATTATTCTTAAACCAGCGTCTTTTTTCAATCGGGTTCCCTTGAATCTTTGCATCAACATTACCGGTAACACCTTGGTACATCAATATTTCGGCAGCTTCAATGATCGCCCACCGGTTGTGTCCCGATGTAAAGGATCGTAAATCACTGGCTACATAATCAATGATGTCTATTTTTTTATTGACTACACACTTTTTCCCATCCAAAATAAAATGCTGGTCGTAGACCTTTTCTTCACATTTTCCCTTATTCGACCGGAATAAGCGCATGTGGTAAGTAGGATACAATCCACCGTGCTTGATCCATTTATCCATAAAGACCATACGTCGGCAAAACATGAAACCGTCAAATTCCGAATCCGGATTAAATTCAGTCTGCATCCATTTTTTGAGGGCTGGTGAAAACTGCTCACCGGCATCCAAATGAAAAACCCATTGCGTTCCGAATGGGTTATTATGTTGCGCCCAATTCCGTTGTTTCGAATAATTCTCGAAGGGATGCGATAGTACCTTGACTCCATACTCATGCAGAATTTTCAAAGTATTATCTGTCGACCCGGAATCAACCGCCGAAATATTAGCGGTAATTCCCTGAATACTGTCGATACAGCTTTTAATGTTTCGTTCCTCGTTATAGGTAAGTATGATAATGGTTAAATCCGGATTCATTATTGATCTTTTATTTCGCGTTTTTTGATAAACTTGGCAGGGTTACCTCCGACAACCGTCCATGGCTCAACATCTTTGAATACACAGGCGCGAGCGCCAACCACGGCTCCTTGACCAATGGTAACGCCCATCATGATGAAAGCTTCAGCAGCAATCCATGATTGCTCTTCAACAATAATAGGAGCTGTAATAAGAAGATTCTGTGAATTTGTAATATCATGAGATGCAGTACAAAGATAAGTGCCCTGAGATATTGTAACATTTTTTCCTAATCTAATCCAATCAGCGTTATAACAATTGACACCGGGACCTATCCATGCATTTTCTTTCATTTCCAACTTCCACGGACACCAAATTTTTGCAGAAGAATATACGCCTGCACGAGAATGAATTTGTGCTCCGAAACAACATAAAATGAAATTACGCCAGCGACAAAAAATTTTTGTTCCAAATGGGCGAAACAAAAAAAAGTAAACAATATTCCATAAAGCCCGTCCCAAAATATTCTGCCAAGAAAGCCGATTCTTATATTCATTCACCACCATGAGCAACAAAATAACGATTTATATATTCTTCAATTAAAGGAAAAAGAACTGCTGTAATATTAATTCCTCCCGCATGTGGTAGAATGCCTGTATTTACTACAAGTAAATTTTCAAAACGGGTAAAATAATCATCAACAGATTCTGAATCACTTAATTCCATCAAATATGGATGATATGTGTCTTCACTTTTTTCAATATGAATTTTATCATCACATTCTTCAAAAACTACTTTATTTTTGATTAAATATTCTTTAATCATTTGTTTCGCTTTTTCATAAACAGTAGATACCACTTCTCCGACTCTAAAGTCGACTTCAAGCGCCGGTACCCTATATTTATCCGTATCTTGAGAAAGATAGATTACACTTCCATTAGTAGGATTTTCTATATCAATGAAAAGAAACCATTCTTTATTATAAACATATACCTTTTTTTTTACCAACATAGACCAGAAAAAAGTAAAAACACTTGGAATATCTCTAATAATAGCTTTAATTATTGTAAAATTTAGTTCATGTTTAAATAAAACACGTTTAAAGTTTTGGAAAAATGGGAAATCTGCGTTATAAATCGGATTTACAAAAAAGGAAACTCCATCTATTTCCCCTATAATTCGCTTTGTAATAAGAGATGTGCCATCTACTCTAAACGCATAATCATCATCACCTATTATAGTATTTCCTTTTATCTTAAAGATTTTTTGAGATAAATGGTCGGAAAAATTAATCTGTTCTTTTTGGGCCATTTCAGAACTTAGTAATATCCGATTGCTTTCAAATGCCCCGGCTGTAAGAAAATAGTGATCAAAAACAGCATATTTTATTTGTCCGCCTTGGCAATACTCCATCCCTGTAATTCGATTTTTATCATGATAAAAACGAACCATACGCGTATCTTTATTAATAAATACATTTTTTTTCCTTTTTATGTTAAAGTACTTAAACAAATTACGCCGAAAATACCCCAGCCATATTCCGGTTTTAATAAAAAGATCAGGAGTAATGTGTTTTTCTTCAATTTTTTTATTTATTCCAAATTTTGTAAATATTTTATTCGCATACTTTTCGTTTATTTTAACGATATCTTTTAAAAATTGGTTAGGATTTTTGAAATCATTATTAGTAAACATGAGTAATTGCCCTCCCCATTTAGCTGAAGCTCCGCCAAAACCAAAGAAACGACCATCTGAAAGTCCTGTATACTCAGAACCTAAAAGGTTGGATTTATAGCCTATTTCCTTTTCATCTTTTATTTTTTCATTTCCAACATCCCAAAGGGTAATTTTAACATCCGGCCTTTTTTCATAGAGAGTATTAATAATATAACTTCCATAAGTCCCGGCTCCGATGACACAAATTGAATCTTTCGCAAAACAATAGCCGAGATCAAACTCGGTTTTTCCGGAATCAAAATAGGTTGTCTTGAATAACCCATCAATCTGTAGATATTGTTTTTCAGTCAGACCTCTTACCATTTTTGCTATTTTTGCCAAAAATAGCACCAGTAATTTAGGTAGCGAAATTATTAGACCATTATTTTGATTACGCAAGAATGTATATTTGGTTTCTTTCCTGTTTTCCAACATCAGATAAACAGGGTTAGGATTTCTTGCTTGGACAACTTTCATCATAGCGTCATGCATCCTGGACTTAGATATTAAAGGCAGGGTTGTTTGTTTGTTCCCTAACAATATGTATATTCTTGAGAATAAATGGAAACCGATGCCAGCAAATGATGGTTTTGCTTTCTCATCAACAATAAAGCCGGGACGTATGAATGTTACCGGGTATTTTGATTTTTTTTGTAATAGGTACTGGTCTATTGCTATTTTTACCGAGGCGTATTTTCCTTTTCGGTCCGGGATCGATTCTATTTTAGTTTCTTCATTGACATAAACTTCATCATTCGAGTATACACTGATGGATGATATATGTATCAAGCGATCCACGTTTCTACTTTCACAAAAACGATCAAGTTCTTCAATAAAACGTAAGTTTTCCGGTATATTTTGATTTTTGATCAGGATAAAATTAATTACTATATGATAAACCTCATGTAAATACTTGTTGTTTGTCATTGAAAAAACATCTCCGGATATCTTATACCCATTGCATTTTTCAATTCCCCTGGAAAAGCAGTCAACATCATGCCCTGCATTCACCAGTTTTTCATATAATCCGGTTGCAGCAAAAGATCGTTCTCCACATAATAATATTTTCATATCAATTCAGTATATATCGATTACTTTAATATAAATAAACACAATTCTGGTTTTCCATTAGTATTCAAATCCATTCGTAAAGTCAAGTCATAACACGCCATTACACTCCATTTTGTTTTAATCTCGTAATTTCGGCAAGAAGAGTGGCCCGTTCTTTTTCGAGTTTTCTTTCATGCTCTTCACGTTCTTTTTCGAGTTTTTCCGCGAGTTTTTCACGCTCTTTCCACAAGTTTTCGAGTTCTGCCGCGAGTTCTTCACGCTCTTTACGTTCCTTTTCGAGTTCTGCTGCAAGTTTTTCACGCTCTTCTCTACCTACTTCCTCGCCTTCTATTTTCCCTTCAAGTTTAGAGGAAGCAATAGTGCTCAAATCTTCACTGCGCAGACGCATCATGTAATCGTAGGCTTTCTGTTCTTCTGGAGTGAGATTGTCTCGCTGAAGCACTTCACGTGCCATGCTCATGCCCTTAGCTTTAAATTCATCCTTGATGACATGGTGCTTCAGGAAATAGATCCATTCGTCAAGCGTATCCTTTGCCACATCATCAAAGTTATTAATCTTCAAAAGATAATATTCCGGATAGACGTCAGCGGCTGTCTCTTTCCCGAAGACTTTGCGCTGGGCGCTGGAGAGATGAAGCTCGTCGTTTTTGTGAAGGCCCATAAAGCGGGTCTTGCCGTGATATACATAATCATTTCCCTGTCCAAGATCGAAATAGACGATGTTGATCGAATAGACTTTCTTCACCTGCATGTATTCTGCTCCCTGAACCATACGCTCGCTGATCGTTTTGCTTGTCCCGTAAAGCATGCAGTGCAGGAAATCAATTTCCGGAGTAAACTGCAACTCTATCAGCAATATTTCGCCGGACTGGTCCTCTACCAGAATATCCACCCGGTTGTACTTGTCGGTCGCATGTTCCTTGTTGCTCT
>JAISFI010000263.1 GCA_031263685.1 Dysgonamonadaceae bacterium
GTTATGCATATCCCGCCCCTGCGGGGCTATGGGCGCGCCCCGTCTCTACAAAAAACAGGAAATCCTCATAAACAAATAAAATAATCAACAATGAAAACAGCCAAATTATTTCTCTCCCCGCTACGCCGGGCGAAGTCCCGCAGGGACGACACTTTATTAACCGTATGCGACAGCTTACGGGAAATGAAAACAGCCAATTTATTTCTCTCCCCGCTACGCCGGGCAAAGTCCCGCAGGGACGGGATGTGTATAACCGCGGGTGAAGCCGAAGGCGTAACCCGTGGAGCAGGCGCAACCTCTACTCACAAGTCCCGCAGGGACGGCACTTTATTAACCGTATGCGACAGCTTACGGGCATTCAGCTTACGGGCAATCCTCCTGTCCGCGCTGGCGCTTTTTTCCTGCGCAAGCCTGCACGCCCAGGTGCTGATCGGTGGAACCGACCGTCCCAGAAACGGCGCCATCCTGGACCTGAACAGTACTGCCAAAGGCGGACTGATCCTCTCGAATGTAACGATTACCGATCCGGAAAAGATCCCGTTCAACAATCCCAATGTATTCCCGGGAATTAACGCCTCCAATGCCGATGTCAACCTGGCGCTGCGCGGCGCAATGGTTTATAACTCCGGACTGGATCCGGCGCTCCCGGCAGGTATTTACGTCTGGAACGGCTATTCCTGGACACAGGACGGCGCCTGCGTCCTGTCTATTATTTCTACTTCATCAACTTCCGTTACTGCAGGCGCCGGAAAGTCTGTGACCCTGAGCATAACCGCCACCTGCGCCGAACGCTACCAGTGGTACCAAAACAATGTCGCAAGCAATACCGGCGGAAATCTGATAAGCGACACGAACGCGGCAAGCTACAAAACACCGGGTTTGTCGCTGGGAACTCACTATTTTTATTGCACGGCAAGTTCGTCTTCCGGCGAAGTGACTTCGGACGTGTTTACTGTAAATCTTCTGGCTTCCGGCAGCAGCAAAGGCAGTTTCTCCGGAAATACGTGTTTTGACCTTGCTCAGGGCAACGATGATCTCAACGGCTGCGGTCCGGTATCCGGACGGAAGCCAACCGTTTTTTCCGACCGTAATCCGCAGGATGGCGTAATAACTGCTCCTGTTCAATATTCCGGCGTACAGGTATATACGTTTACCCCGACCGGAAGTGTAAGCCATGTCCGTTTCGGATATACGGAAACATCCGGCATTTCTGTTGATCATATCGTACCTGAATCTTCGGCTTACGCTACCGCCGACAACATAAATTATGCCTGCAAGGTCACCGTTTATTACCGGGAAGATTTGGATGACGAATTGAAAGGGACTACCCGCGATACCGGTCACAAATTGAAACTTTATGCTGTTTATAATTCCGATCCGAACTATTTTACCGCTTCCAGTGATAAAGTACTTGAACTTAACATATCTCTCCAGGATTGCGCCTGTTGCGGGGCTTATGTGAGCAGGAGTCCGGACAAATGGCTGAATTTCATGTGTCATAACCTGGGTGCAGATGAAGACGCCAATCCGTTCACGCCTGACGCTGCTATTCACGGGGCGAAATATAAATGGGGGACAACCGCGCCTGCTTTGACTCAGGAAGAAGACCAGGATCCTGCTTTCGTCGGTATGGCTTCTACTAATTATTATCCAAACTGGGGAAGTACGTGTTGTCCATCTTCAAACGGCGCCAAGTGGATTAACAGTCCCTGTCCTGACGGATGGCGGATTCCTACTGCAAAGGAATTGGAAGACGTGACAAAAGACATCAATAACGCTTTGACTTACTTTAACGGGGGTACTTACACCTCCGGGCTGAAGATTGGCTCCGCCCTGTTTTTGCCCTCCAACGGGAACCGCAACGCCGCCAATGGCAGCTTCCCCGGCAGGATAGAGCATCTTGGAAAATATGGCTTCTACTGGAGTGATGACCAGGCTACCACCCGATACTTCCATTATGATCTGATGGTACGGTCGAATACACAAACCCTGGATCAGTCGAACGGAATAAGTGTCCGCTGCGTTGCAGAATAGCAGTGAGTTATGAATTATGAATTATGAGTTATGAGTTGGCTGACGCAAACAAACTTATAACTCATAATTCATAACTCATAATTAAAAAAAAACACTATCTTTGCACGCGAATTAAACAGTTATACAGAAAATGCAATGAGAAACAGACTTGCCTGCAATCAGGAAACCTTCCCGGCACTTCCGGCAAACTTTCCCCGCGTGCGGAAACCTTCCCGGAACTTCCGGCGAACTTTCCCCGCGTGCGGAAACCTTCCCGGAACTTCCGGCGAACTTTCCCCGCGTGCGGAAACCTTCCCGGAACTTCCGGCGGACTTTCCCCGCGTGCGGAAAGCTTCCCGGAACTTCCGGCAGGCTTTCCCCGCGTGCGGAAACTTTCCCGCAACTTCCGGCTGCCCTCAAACACAAACTGAGTCTCATTGCCTTGCGTCTGCGCTTTCAGTTTTCAATTTTAACATCTTTACTGTGTTTCTCCGGCAACTTCTCTTGTTTTTCTACTTTTTTTACTAACTTTGCCCGCTATATGCTTCAGCGCTCCGGAGTATGATGCGTATGTACCGTTTTATCACGGATTTATAAACAATTAAAAATGGTTAATATGAAAAAAAATGGATTTCTTTTCTTGCTGCTACTGTTGATAGCAGGCACAAGCGCCCAGGCGCAATTAAAATTCGGCGTAAAAGCCGGGGTGAATTTATCTTCTGTCTCGCTCAGTGGAGACGGATCGGATAATATTGATGTTAAAAACCTTACGGGTTTTCAGGCAGGTCCTTCGCTTGAATTAATGATTCCGATTATTAATTTTGGTATTGACGCCGCGCTTTTGTATTCCCAGCAGGGATTTAAAATCAAAGATATTACGGAAGATTTTAAAACCCATAATCTGGAAATTCCGGTTAATTTGAAGTACAAAATAAGCGCCCTGGATATTATCGGCGTTTATCTTGCGGCAGGACCTTACGCTAATTTTAAGCTTTCGGACGATTTGTTCGGGCAGGCAAAATCGAAAACATTCGGAGCCGGCTTGAATTTTGGCCTGGGAGTGGAACTGTTGGGACATTTGCAGGCAGGAGCCAGCTACAAACTGGGCTTGACGGACGATTATAGCGAAATAAGCGTACCGGGCGCTGTCCATCAGGTTTTGAAAGGAACTCAGAAAGGCTGGACTGTTTCGGCTGCTTATTTTTTCTAAATGTACATCGAAGTCATCTTACCGGTTCCTTTGGCGGATACCTATACCTACTTTGTGCCTCCCGAAATGGAGGCACAAATCGTGTCGGGGGTACTGGTAGCGGTTGATTTCGGGAAAAACAAGCGCTATTCGGGGCTTGTTTCCCATATCCGGCGCACTCCCCCCGAAAACATGCCGGCAATTAAACCGGTACTGGCTGTCGAAAGTGAACATTCCATTTTACGAATGCCGCAACTGCGCTTCTGGGAATGGATTTCCCGGTATTATTTATGTTCTTTGGGCGAGGTATTTAAAGCCGTTGTCCCTTCCGGTTTTCATGCCGAAAGGACAGGCATTTATATACAAAAAACAGAATCTTTCCTGCGTTTTACACCCCTTTACGCTACACCGGATTCGGAGAAAGAAGCTTTTTCCCTGCTGAAAAGAGCGGCGAAACAGGAACAGCTTCTTCATTCATTCATACAATATTCCCGGGCAGGCGTTTCCGGCAAGCCGGAAGAAATCAGCCGGAAAGAACTGCTGGAAAAAAGCGGCGCTTCACCGGTAATCCTGAATGCCCTGGTAGAAAAAGGAATACTGGAAAGCCGGGAAAAACCGGTCAGCCGCTTACAGAACTTTTCACGGGAAACAAAGCCGCTCAATAAACTAAATCTGTTTCAACAGGAAGCTTATAATGCACTTATCCAAAATTTCCGGGAGAAAGATGTTTGCCTGCTGCATGGGGTCACGTCTTCGGGAAAGACGGAAATATACACGCACCTGATTCACGAAACGATCCAAAAGGGACGCCAGGCGCTTTATCTTTTGCCGGAAATTGCGTTAACGGAGCAGATCACCGGACGGCTGAAGCAGTTTTTCGGAGATAAACTGGGGGTTTACCATTCCAAAATAAACAGTCACGAACGGGTAGAGATCTGGAATAATTTGCTTGGCAATGAAGCTTATGAGGTAATACTTGGCGTTCGTTCTTCGATTTTTTTACCTTTCCGGGATCTGGGATTAATCATTGTGGACGAAGAACACGAGCCGGGCTACAAGCAGCAGGACCCGGCGCCCCGCTATCATGCACGGAATGCGGCAATCCTGCTGGCAAGCATGCACGGAGCGAAAGTTGTTTTGGGAAGCGCCACGCCGGCAATCGAATCATTCCACAACGCACAAACCGGAAAATACGGCTACGTCTGTTTGGATAAACGGTTTGAAGAAACCGGATTGCCCCGGATTATCCCGGTAAATGTTAAGGAATTGAGAAGGAAAAAGAAAATGAAAGGCATCTTTTCCCCTCTTTTGCAGGAAAAGATGCAGGAAACGCTTCAAAACGGGGAACAAATTTTACTGTTTCAGAACCGCCGGGGATTTGCGCCCAGCCTGAATTGCAAGGTTTGCGACTGGACGCCCCGCTGCCGTTTTTGCGACATCAGCCTCACTTATCACAAGCAATACCACCGGCTGACCTGCCACTATTGCGGACGGACTTACCATTTGCCGGCGGAATGTCCCGAATGTGGAAACCCGGATCTAAAAAACATCGGTTTCGGGACGGAAAAAATAGAGGAAGAAATGCACCTGCTTTTTCCCGGAGTTTCCATTGAGCGGATGGACGCCGATACCACCCGGACCAGGAAATCACTGGAAGAAATTATTTCCCGTTTTGAAACGGGAGAAGCCCGGATTTTGATCGGCACGCAAATGATTTCCAAGGGTCTGGATTTCGAAAAAGTAGGTTTGGTAGGAATACTGAATGCCGACGCATTGATGAATTTTCCCGATTTCAGGGCTTATGAACGGGCCTATCAACTGATGTCGCAAGTTTCCGGAAGAGCCGGAAGAAGGAAAAAGCAGGGAGAAGTGATTTTGCAGGCGTCACATCCCGAACATCCGCTTATCCAGTCCGTATTGCAGCAGGATTACCGGGCGATGTACGAAATGCAAACGGAAGAACGGCAACTGTTCCGTTATCCGCCTTTCTACCGGCTGATCCACATTGTCCTGAAACATAAAAAGGAAGAGGCAGTGAGCGAAATTGCCGGTGCATTTGCCACCCTGTTGCGCGAAAAACTGGGCGATCGGGTAGTCGGACCGGATAAACCGGCGGTTGGTCGTGTACAGAACTGGTATATCCGGAAAATCGTACTGAAAATAGAAACGCAGGCGTCCCTGAATTTCCTGAGGGAAATATTGACCGCAAGTGGCAGGGAAATGCTCCTCCGGTATAAATATTTCCTTTTGCAGTACGATGTAGATCCGGTCGGATAAAACGGCAAAATCCATAAAAATTTGCAGGATAATCAAAAAATACAATACCTTTGTCCGCGAAACAGAAGATTTGAACAGTAATATCTATTAATAATTATAAAACAATAACACTATGGTAAACAAAGAACGCTTTCCCGCTTCCCGCGAAGGGCGGTATGCATTGATTACGAAAACGACCGCCTGTCTCTCGGCGTATCAGATAGAGAGAAGAAAACATGTTTGATATATCCGTGGCGGCAATGGCGTCGCTGCTTGGCGTGATCATCGTCGTTGGCATATCGATGTACAACGAAAATCTGAACGTCGGCATTATCGCCATCGCGTTCGCCATCGGCATCGGCGCCATCTTCGCCGGGCTGTCTGCAAGCGAGGTCATGCAGGCATGGCCGCTGGATTTGTTTATGGTACTGACCGGGGTAACCTTCCTGTTTGGCATCGCCACCACCAACGGCACGATGGAAAAGCTGACCGGCAACGCGGTTCGCATGGCCGGTGGAAATACCGCGCTGATTCCCCTGATTCTGTTCCTGCTAATTACCCTCATCACCACGATCGGTCCCGGCAACATCGCCACATTTACACTGATGGCGCCGGTGGCGCTGGCAATTTCCGAGCGGATTGGCATGAGGGCTTTCCTGATGTCGCTCCTGATCGTCGGCGCGGCGGAAGGCGCGGCGTTCTCACCCCTGACTCCAACCGGGATCATTTCTACCCACTTCCTGTCCAAGATGACGTCGCAACTCGCATCGCTCGGACAGACCCTGGGCAATCTCGATACGCTGGCATGGAAGATTTACTTCAACTCCATGTTTGCGCAACTCGTCGCTAATGTCGGCGGGTTCTTCCTGCTCGGCGGCTGGGTCTGGCTCCGCCGCCAGCGCAGCATCAAGCTCTCCATCGACGAGATCGCGCCGAAACCCGAACCCCTGAACCGGGCGCAGTGGATGACAGTCGGCTGCATCGTCCTGCTTGTGTGTCTGGTCATCCTGCCGGGACTTCCTGTCAGCCGGGACTGGTTTCCACCGACAGTGATGAACCTCATTGGCAGCGGTCGATCGGCAAACGTGGGCGCTATCGCCTTCCTGCTCGCATCCTTCCTGCTGATCTGCAACGCCGGCGACAGCAAGACGGCGATCGAGTCGATGCCCTGGTCGGTGATCGTCATGGTTGGCGGCATGGCCATCCTGATCGACGTCATGGACAAGGCGGGCGGGATGAACGCCCTTGCCGGAATGATTTCGGCAATATCCAACCCGGTCAGTGTGAACGGCGTGCTCGCCTTCGTTAGCGGCGTCATCTCAAGCTATTCGAGTTCGTCGGGCGTGGTCATGCCGATGTTCCTGCCGCTGGTGCCGGGGCTTGTCGAGGCGCTGGGCGGCGGCAACGCGGTCGCTATGGTCTCATCGATTAACGTCGGCTCGCACCTCGTCGACACCTCGCCGCTGTCGCTGTTCGGCGCCGTCTGTGTCGCCTGCGCTGCCAAGTCCGAGGACAAGGGCAAGCTCTTCCGCCAGTTGCTGATCTGGGGACTTTCCATGTCGGTAGTCGGCGCCGTGCTCTGCTATGTGATGTTCGGCTTGCTTGCGCTGTGATCCCCATGTCGAATGGATTGCTTAATGAAATGCATTTTTTGAATTGGAATAAACTAAATATCAATAAGTGATGTTACGCAGGATGTATATTTGTGCATTGCAAGTTGACGCCGGAAGGCGTCTGATTTGGATAACCCCGTGCAAGCCGCAGGCGCAGCTCGGGGTAGATGCAGCGTACTCT
>JAISFI010000278.1 GCA_031263685.1 Dysgonamonadaceae bacterium
ATCATGTAACACTTCACGTAGATACACTTAATAAAGAAAATCAAAATTAATTAGCAGATGGGACAAAAAGTAAATCCAATAGCAAATCGTTTAGGTATCATCCGCGGATGGGATTCTAATTGGTATGGCGGTAAGAAATACGGAAACACCTTGCTTGAAGACAGCAAAATCCGTAAATACCTCAATGCCCGTCTGGCTAAAGCTAGTGTATCTCGTATCGTTATCGAAAGAACACTTAAATTAGTAACTATCACAGTTTGTACAGCCCGTCCGGGAATTATCATCGGGAAAGGAGGACAGGAAGTAGACAAACTGAAAGAAGAGTTAAAGAAGATTACAGATAAAGATATACAGATCAACATTTTCGAGATTAAAAAACCGGAGTTGGATGCAGTAATCGTTGCCAACAATGTGGCTCGCCAGGTAGAAGGAAAAATCGCATATCGCCGCGCTGTTAAAATGGCTATCGCATCAACAATGAGAATGGGAGCCGAAGGTATTAAAATTCAGGTGTCAGGCCGTTTGAACGGAGCCGAAATGGCCCGCTCCGAAATGTATAAAGAAGGACGTACTCCACTTCATACATTCCGTGCCGATATCGACTATGCACATGCCGAAGCCCTTACAAAAGTTGGTTTGATCGGGATTAAAGTATGGATTTGCCGTGGAGAAGTTTACGGCAAGAAAGACCTTGCCCCTTCGTTCATTGCAACGAAAGACGGCGGACACTCTAACAACAGAGGTGGTGGAGACCGTGGCGAACGCCGCAACAGGGACGACCAGGGAAGAGGTTTCAAGAGAAATAAGAGAAAGTAATTAAAAAACGTTTGAAGTAAAATGTTACAACCGAAGAAAACAAAATTCAGAAGACAGCAAAAAGGTCGTATGAAGGGCAATGCTCAAAGAGGGCATGAACTGGCTTTCGGTTCATTTGGTATCAAGACCCTGGAAAACAAATGGATTACAGGGCGCCAGATAGAAGCGGCCCGTATTGCAGTAACTCGTTACATGCAGCGTCAAGGACAAGTTTGGGTACGGATTTTCCCGGACAAACCCATCACAAAGAAACCTGCCGAAGTACGTATGGGTAAAGGTAAGGGATCTCCGGAAGGGTTCGTTGCACCGGTTACACCAGGAAGAATCATATTCGAAATCGAAGGTGTATCTTATGATGTGGCAAAAGAAGCTTTGCGCCTTGCAGCCCAAAAGCTTCCTGTGACTACAAAATTTGTAGTGCGCAGAGATTATGACTTAACTCAAAACGCTTAAGAAGTATGAAAATTGCAGAAGTAAGAGAACTTTCGGACAAAGAATTGAAAGAAAGGTTAGATGCTGAAAGAATCGCATTAAATCAAATGGTGCTGAACCACAGTGTATCTCCACTAGATGCTCCGTCAAAGATCAAAGAAAAACGCCGCGATATAGCGCGTTTCCTGACAGAGCTTCGCCAACGGGAACTAAAAAAATAATAAAGAGCTGATGGAAACGAGAAATTTAAGAAAAGAAAGAATCGGGGTCGTTTTCAGTAACAAGATGGACAAAAGCATCACCGTTGCTGTAAAATGGAAAGAAAAACACCCAATGTATGGAAAATTCGTTAATAAAACGAAAAAATATCATGCTCACGACGAAAAGAACGAGTGCAACATAGGCGACACAGTACGTATCATGGAAACTCGTCCGTTGAGTAAAACTAAAAGATGGAGATTAATCGAAATAATCGAAAGGGCTAAATAATTATGATACAACAAGAATCGAGACTAGTAGTTACTGACAACAGTGGAGCTAGAGAATGCTTATGTATCCGCGTACTTGGCGGAACAAGAAGACGCTATGCGTCTGTCGGGGATGTGATTGTGGTTGCTATCAAGAATGTGATCCCTTCGAGTGATATTAAAAAAGGTGCTGTTACAAAAGCAATTATCGTACGTACAAAAAAAGAAATCCGCCGCGCAGATGGTTCTTATATCCGTTTCGACGATAATGCATGTGTTTTGTTGAACGCAGCCGGTGAAATCAGAGGAAGCCGTATTTTCGGACCAGTTGCCCGCGAACTTCGTGCGACTAACATGAAAATAGTTTCGTTGGCGCCAGAGGTACTTTAATTCAAAAAACTAAAAAGCAATGAGTAAATTACATATCAAAAAAGGCGATATAGTTTATGTGAATACTGGTGTCGATAAAGGTAAAACCGGTCGTGTGCTGAAAGTCCTGGTAGACAAACAACGCGCAATCGTGGAAGGCCTGAACATGGTATCGAAACATACTAAGCCTAATGCTAAAAGTCCTCAGGGAGGAATAGAAAAGAAAGAAGCTGCTATTCATATTTCTAATCTGAACGTGGTAGATCCTAAATCGGGAAAACCAACACGTATCGGCCGCAAAGAAGTGAATGGAAAGCTAGTACGTTACGCTAAAAAATCAGGGGAGGAAATTAAATAATGAGCAATACAACAACCCTTAAAACAGAATATAAAGACCGTATTGTGTCTTCTTTGATGAAAGAATTCGGCTATAAGTCAAACATGCAAGTGCCTGTATTGAAAAAGATCGTTATCAATCAAGGCTTGGGTATAGCAGTTGCCGATAAAAAAATTATTGAAACTGCCGTTAACGAGATCACAACGATTGCAGGACAAAAAGCAGTAGCAACCTATTCCAAGAAAGATATTTCAAACTTTAAGTTGCGCCGCAAAATGCCAATCGGAGTGATGGTTACTCTACGTCACGACAAAATGTATGAGTTCCTCGAAAGACTGGTGCGTGTAGCATTGCCCCGTATCCGCGACTTCAAAGGTATCGAAAGCAAACTTGACGGAAGAGGAAATTATACACTGGGTATCGAAGAACAGATTATCTTCCCCGAAATTAATATCGACAACATTAGCCGTATTCTGGGAATGAATATTACCTTTGTAACTTCTGCAAAAACAGATGAAGAAGGTTATGCACTTTTGAGAGAGTTCGGATTACCATTTAAGAATGCAAAAAAAGAATTGATATAAGATGGCAAAAGAATCAATGAAAGCCCGCGAGGTAAAGAGAGCTAAACTGGTAGCCAAATACGCTGCTAAAAGAGCGCAACTGAAAGCCGATGGCGATTTCGAGGCGCTGCAAGCTCTGCCTAAGAATGCTTCGCCTGTACGCCTGCACAACCGTTGCAGCCTTACGGGCCGTCCAAAAGGCTATATCCGCCAATTTGGGATTTCCCGTATCCAATTCAGGGAAATGGCTTCTAAAGGGCTAATACCGGGAGTTAGGAAAGCAAGCTGGTAAAAAGTGAAAAATTAAAAACTAAAAATTAAAAACTAAAAGTGAAAGATTAAAAATGAAACTAAAAACTAAAAATGAAAAATTAAAAGTAATAAATTTATAATTTATAATTTTTCGTTTTTCACTTTTCGTTTTTCACTTATAATTACTTTAAATATTGTCCCGATAGACGGGATTAATTTAAATCATTTAATCATGACAGATCCAATAGCAGATTATTTGACGCGTGTGAGAAACGCCATCATGGCCGGTCACAGAGTTGTAGAAATTCCGGCGTCGAATTTGAAAAAAGAGATTACAAAAATTCTCTTTGAAAAAGGCTACATCCTTAATTATAAGTTTGTAGATGAAGGACCTCAGGGCGCGATCAAAATAGCCTTGAAATACGATCCTGTAAATAAAGTGAACGCGATCAAAAAATTGATACGCATATCTTCTCCAGGTCTTCGTAAATATGTTGGGTATAAAGACTTGCCCCGTGTTCTTAACGGACTGGGCATAGCTGTTGTATCTACCTCAAAAGGAGTGATGACAGACAAAGAAGCTCGCGATCTGAAAGTCGGTGGCGAAGTAATGTGTTATGTTTATTAATTAAGAGGGAGGATAGAAAGTTATGTCAAGAATAGGAAAATTACCCA
>JAISFI010000323.1 GCA_031263685.1 Dysgonamonadaceae bacterium
AATTGCCTATCGTTAGTGAAGTTAAGTTAGCACAACCTTCAAAAGCACGATCTCCAACAGACTTCGTCCTTTCAGGAATTGTTATGGAAGTTAAGCGGCGGCAATTGAAGAAAGCCAGCTCTTCAATAGACTCTACCAGATCGGGAATCGTAACGGAAGTTAAGCTGACGCACTCGCGAAAAGCAGAATTTCCGATCGACGTCACCAAATCAGGAATGGTTATGGAAATTAAACTGCCACAGTTGTAAAAAGTATAATCTTCAATAACCTTCACGAAATCAGGCATCGTTACGGACATTAAGCTAACGCACTCGCGAAAAGCAGAATTTCCAATGGACTCCACCGAATTAGGAATCGTGAGGGAAGTTAATTTACTGCAACCGGAAAAAGCAGAAAGTCCAATAGATTTTACCAAATTAGGAATCGTAACGGAAGTTAAATTGCTGCAACCGTAAAAAGCATAATGTCCAATTGATGTCACCAAATCAGGAATCGTTACAGAAGTTAAGTTGCTACAACCGTAAAAAGCATAATATCCAATAGACGTCACGCCCTGCTGTATGTCTACGGTTTTGATGCCGGTTCGGTATGAATACCAGGGAGTAGAAGAATAAGAATAGTAATCCCCCATAGCACTTGTACCGCTAATCGTAAGCGAGTAGTTATCGGAAGTTCCGGTGAGTATCCATCTACAGCCTCCGGTTGTTGTTCCCGACGCCACCGTTTGCGCCACCACTTCACTCGTCATGCAGAAGCATACTGCTACTGCTACTAAAAGCAGGAATATTTTTCTCATGTTACTGTTTCCCGTTCCCGTTGATAAGAACCTTTTTCGTTTCATTTTGTTAATTATTAAATTGTAAGTGATAAACCTTTCGTTGTTATACATTTGTGTGCTTCCGTGTCACACGTTCATGTAAGCCACCCTTACACGCTCATGTAAGCCACCCTTACACGTTCATGTAAGCCACCCTTACACGCTCGTGTAAGGGCGTCTTACATGCACGGGCTTATTTCACTTCCAGGATTCTGTCAAAAACGGCGGTTCGTGGTTCATTAAGCAAGCGTTGACCGACAGAGAACTGCGTCGTAATTTCCAGCCTGTACGTATCCACCGCCAGGTCGGGAATCACAATCATCACTTCCGAAGGATTGTTGATAACAATATCGTCCATCGCCACCGGATAAACCGCTGCCGGGTTGCTCTGGCTGCGGAAGAAGACGCCCACGCCCTCTTCATTTTCATTGCCGATCACCCGAATCTTCTGACCGGTGATTTTCAAGTTGCGTCCCGGCGTCAGCAGGTCGTTGACGGAGCCCGACTTCTTGTCTTCCACCTGAGCGATGAAGATACCGGAATCGGCCAAGCCCAGAATCTCTACCGTTACTGCCGACAGTTCCCTGCGAAGCTCCGCACCCTGATGAAACTCGAACAGGATGTGCTGCTTTTCGGGATTGAACTGCTCCTGCGGACTGTTGAAGACGCCCTTGATGTGAACGGCAGCCGTGAACCAGCCGGTGTTGACCGAAAAGCCGTCGCACAACTGATACGCCATTTCTTTCATCCACACGTTAACAGCATGTTCCATTGCCGGCGCAGAAATGTCCGATCCGCCGCGCAAAGCGGCAATTTCGGCGATTTGTTTTACGCTCAGGGAATGTTCGGAACTGACCAGTGCGATGTAATCATTCACATCGTCTTTCGTTAGAGCATTATCATACAGATACGCTCTGATTTTGTGCAAGATAGTTGCCATAATAAAAATAATTTAGATGATTAATATAATTGGAAATAAATACTGTGTACACGAAAGAGCGAATGGAAGATAATAAACTCCCATAATTTAGGAGTAAGGCGCCACTTGCAGATAAGGAAATTATGATTATATTACGCGCACGTTTCTTTAAATCTTGTGTGTTTAACAAAGTATCCGAAGCTACCAAATATTTAGCAGTTAAAGAATATGTAAATGTAATATATTGTTGATTATTACCCACGTTCACCACTCCTGTTAGAGCAAAATTAAATTCAGTACAAATAAACTGGGCACAAAAATAGATAAATATCTTGATATTCCAAGTATCTGATAAAAAAAAGCAAGGCAACCGCACCAAAATATCAGAGAAGAAAGACTTTGTTGCAACGAAATTCGGAACGGATTCTATCTTGGTAACCTGAGTTCGGTATAATGTGTTTTAAAGTCACTCTTTATACCAATCCGAATACATTAAATAGTTTTTGGCTATTTTCTGATTTATTTCTTTAGACTGCTCCGGATCGACTTTTTTGACAAACTTAGCCGGAACTCCGGCATAAATACTTCCGGCTTCTATCTGTGTACCACTCAAAACCACCGATCCGGCAGCAATAATAGCGCCTTCGCCCACGACGGCGTGATCCAGCACTACGGCGCCCATCCCAATCAAAGCGCCCCGCTCAATCTTTGCCCCATGAATCACAACGTTATGCCCAATGGATACATCATCGGCTATTTCCGCAACGGATTTCTGATAAAGGGTATGTACTACCGCTCCATCCTGTATATTCACCCGGTTACCAACGCGAATAGAGTTGACATCTCCCCGCAACACAGCGCCAAACCAAATACTGCAATCATCACCGATGACAACATCTCCGACGATCACCGAATTATCGGCCAAAAACACATTTTTTCCTATCTTCGGCTCAAAGCCGCGAACTGATTTTATAATAGGCATTTCTTCTTATATTTCGTTTGTCTTATGTTTTAGCCAGTCCTGTTCTTCTTTCGAAAGTTTAGGAGATAGGCGTTGATAAACGGTTTGATGATACGTATTTAACCATGCTTTTTCTTTCGGACTTAATATTTCAACCTGAACAAGCCGAAGATCTATCGGACAAAGCGTCAAGGTTTCAAATCCATAGAATTTCCCAAAATCCGTTTCCATTTCCTTCTTTACCAGTACCAGATTCTCAATCCTGATGCCGTATTTTCCCGAACGATAAACACCCGGCTCATTAGATGTAACCATACCCGGCTCCAGACATACGGGATTTTCTTCCAAACGAATATGCTGAGGCCCTTCATGTACATTCAGGAAATGACCAACGCCATGTCCGGTGCCATGCATGTAACTTAAACCTTCCTGCCACAAATGATTACGAGCCAAAACATCTAACTGTGCACCTCGTGTATTTTCCGGGAAACGGGCAGTTGCAATGGCAATATGGCCTTTCAAGACCAGCGTAAAATCATGTTTCATCTCAGGAGTTATGGCGCCCAGGGAGATGGTGCGGGTGATGTCGGTCGTTCCATCAAAATACTGTCCGCCGGTATCAATCAGCAAGATGCCTTCCGGACGTAACTGTCCGGCAGTAGCTTCCTCGGCATGGTAGTGGACAATAGCGCCATGTTCCATGTAGCCAACTATTGCGTCAAAGCTTTCTCCAAAATACAGGGACTGTCTTTTTCGGAACGCTTTTATCTTCGTAGCTACATCTGTTTCAATTAGATTGGTTTCGACTATATCGGTTTCGGAAAGAGGCGTTTTTCCGGCCAAACTTTTTTCCAGCCACATCAGTAATTGCACCAGCGCAACGCCGTCTTTTTCCATTGCCGACCGGAAACCGGCAATTTCCGTTTCGTTTTTTACCGCTTTCATCAACGCTACCGGAGAAGGTCCCGATTGAAGGATGTAGCGGATTGTACTGCCTTTTTCAGATAACTGCCGAATGACGTCGTACAGGTAATAATTTGTTTTTCCACTGTCTAAACGAATTTTCAGCAACTCTTTCGTCCGAGATAAATAATCGGGGAGGGCATCATAGGCGACCAGCTCCACTCCGTTCTTCTGAAAATAATCGAATGTACTGTCTGTAATTTTTTGAGCATCAATAAAAAGAACGGATTTCGCAGGAGTGATCAAGGCGTATGCAACCGTCAGCGGATTGCAGGATATATCGTTCCCTCGAATGTTAAAAATCCAGGCCACCTCGTCCAGTGCACAAAGGAGTATGGCATTACAGGCATCTTGTTCCAATTTTTTTCTCAGGCGGTCAACTTTGTGAGTCAGACTTTCTCCGGAGAAAGTCTCCTCCAGCAAGAAAACAGGGTTTTTAGGAATCGGCGGCCGGTCTGTCCATATCTGAGCCGCGGGATCAAAATCCGTAAGCAATGATATTCCAGCAGTTAGCATTTTTTCCTTCATAGATTCTACTTCGCCAATATTAAACACATTAGCATCAATCCCTACGTAACTTCCTTCTGGTAACTGTTCACAAAGCCATGCTTCGATGCTTAAAGTGGAAGGCAGTTTTTCTTTTTGAAGAACGATGTCAGTATCTTCCAATTCTTTTTCTGCCTGAAGAAAATAACGGGAATCCGTCCATAAACAAGCATTTTTGTTGGTAACAACAAGGGTGCCTGCCGATCCGGTAAAACCGGAAAAATACATTCTGGTTTTCCAATATTCAGGAACATACTCGCTCTGATGCGCATCGGACGAAGGGATAATACAGGCCTGAATGCCTTTTGCTTGCATGGCAGAACGCAATTCAGCGATTCTTCTGCGAATGTTTATACTTTGCTTCATTTTAATTTTGTTTCATTTTAGTGAATATCAGTTGTTTAGATGAATATAAATCATAGAGAATGAAAAAATATTCCGTAAAGATAAAAAGTTTTCTTTTTTTCGGCAAATACTTTTCGAGGAATTATTTGTTTATATTAAAATCATGTTTTACATTTGCTTTCTATTTTTAATCGTCATGATAAAGCGTATTTTTGTTTTACCCTATCAATTACTTATTTGGCTACCTGTTTTTGCTGTCATCTCCGTTTTAACAGCTCTGATTACTACATTGGGATGTTTGTGCGGAGGCGAAAAGTATTTTGCGTACTATCCGGGAATGATTTGGTCGCGCTTGGTGTGTATCCTGTCCCTTTGCCCTGTAAAAATCACCGGACGGGAAAAGCTGAACAAAAAACAGTCTTATATTTTTGCTGCCAATCATCAAAGCATCTATGATATTTTTCTAATATACGGCTATCTCGGACAAGCCATTAAGTGGATTATGAAGAAAAGCTTGCGAAAAATTCCTTTTATAGGAAAGGCTTGTGAAACGGCCGGATTTATTTTCGTAGATAATTCTTCTCCGAAAGCGGCCGTAAAAACAGTCGAAGAAGCAGAAAAACGTTTGGTTAACGGCGCTTCCGTTGTCATCTTTCCGGAAGGCTCCAGAACACCCGACGGAAAAATGAGAAATTTCAAAAAAGGCGCTTATCAAATGGCGTTGGATTTGAAGTTGCCGATTGTTCCGATTACGATCAACGGATCTTTTGATGTAATGCCTATCCATTCTTACTTGCTAAATCCGCATAAAATAGAGTTAATCATACACGATCCGATCCATACATCGGGATATGTTTCGGATGATTTGCGACAGCTATCTTCCAACATCCGAGAACTGCAAACCCTTTCGCGGGATAAAATCGTTTCTAAATTGTGGGATAAATACCGACCGGAATAGCCGGTTTATTTCTTCAAGAGGACGGCAATTTTCATAGACAAGTCGAAAAAAATCATCCGCGGATTAACATTCTGCTCTACATGACGGATGGCTAATTCTAATTCATACATAAAGTCAATGATATTTCTTTCATGGATATAGGGGGCAAAATTGACAGAAAAAGCAGCTTCTGCTTTATTCAGGTAGTTGATTTCCGGCAATTGGAAGTTATAGATGAAATTTTCCCGCAATAAGTTTTGTGCATAATACAGAAAGGCTTTTTGTTTCTCCCGTCCGAGGGAAGCAAACTCGTCGGCTTTGGTTTTCATATTTTTCACATCCCGTTTCCACGAGTTGCGCATAATTGTAATAAAAAGTTCCAGAAAATACTGAATTTCATCATTGGTACGGATTAAGCGGGTGGCTTTAACATAATTACCGTTGGCCAGGTGCGTAATAGAAACAGCGTCTTCTCGGCTTAATTCAAAGCGTTTTTGGAGTGCATCCTGCATGTCCTGAGCGTCGATGCCCCGAATATTTAAGCGTTGAGAACGGGATTGAATTGTTCCTATAATCTGATCCGGCGCTTCCGATACCAGCAAAAATACGGTTTTTGCCGGCGGTTCTTCTATCATCTTCAGCAGCTTGTTGGAACAGGCTTCATGCATTTTTTCCGGCAGCCAGATTATCATGATTTTGTATTCCGCTTCGTAAGTTTTCAGGTTAAGCTTTTTGATAATCTCAGAACTTTCTTTGGCATAAATGGTTCCCTGCGAATTTTCGGCTTCAATACAGTCCAACCAGTCATTGAAGGTGAAATACGTGTTTTCGGATAAAAATTTCCGCCATTCATACAGATAATCGTCGCAAACGTCTTTCTTCTTCTTGTCGTTTTTGACGATCGGAAACACGAAATGCAGGTCGGGATGAGCCAGTTTATTAAATTTGATACATGACGGACAAACGCCACAGGCATCCGTTTCCGTTCGCCGACTGCAATTCAGGTAGCGGGCGTAGGCAATTGCCAACGGTAGTTTTCCGGCGCCTTCCGGTCCGCAAATCAAACGTGCATGAGGAATAAATCCTTCCTGCACCGATTGGCGTAATTGCTGTTTGACGCCTTCTTGTCCTATAATATCGTTGAAAAACAAAATAGAAAATGTTCTTAATAAATTTCTTTGGCAATCTGTTTTACACTCTCCGTAGCCATCAATGTATAAAAATGCAGGCTTGGAACGCCTTGCTGAATAAGCTCTTTACATTGCTGGATGCACCATTCCGTGCCTACAGCTTTAGCTTCGTCGTCGGTCTTGCATTTTCTCAGTTCGATGGCCAATGCTTCCGGGATGTCCGACCGGAATATCTTTGGAAGTACGGTCAACTGGTCTTTCAGCACAATCGGCTTTATCCCCGGTATGATGGGGATGGTGATACCTTCTTTCCGGCAATGATCGACAAATGCAAAGTATTTTTCATTGTCGAAAAACATCTGAGTAACAATATATTCCGCTCCATTTTTTACCTTTTCCTTCAGATAATAAATATCCGATTCCATGTTCGGCGCTTCTTCATGTTTTTCCGGATAACCGGCAACGCCATACGAAAAAGAAACCGTTGGCTTATCAAAAGAACTGCCGTCCAGCGCAATTCCCTGATTGAATTTATTTACCTGATCCTGCAATTCAACAGCATGTACATGCTGATTTTCCACACCGGCATCCAACTTGTTGACATCTCCGCGAAGCAACAGCAAGTTGTATATACCCAGAAAATTCAAATCAATCAAGGCATATTCTGTTTCTTCCTTTGTAAATCCTTTACATATAATATGTGGAACAGCCGGTATTTTATATCGCTGCTGAATAGCTGCGGCAATAGCAACAGTACCCGGACGCTTCCGAAGATTCACCTTCTGAATAAGCCCGTTGTCCATCGTTTTGTAGACAGATTCACTGTGATGTGTTGTGATATTGATGTATTGAGGGTTGAAATCCCGAAGTTTGTCGATAACCGAATAAACTTTATCAATACTGTTTCCTTTTAATGGAGGTAATATCTCAAAAGAGAAAGCGGTTTTCTTAGTTTTCGTTAATAATTCCGTTATTGTCATGTATATAAATTTTCCACAAAGATAGATGCTTTTTTTTGAGTAGCAAAGGAAGAAAGGCAAAAATAATACCAAGTACATATGCACATTCCAAATTGTCGCGCAACCCGGAAGGGTTAAATATGAATACCCTTCAATGAAGCGGAGCGACTGGGGGTTACGGTGAGTGTGAATCCAAAGACTTTACGGGCGCGACACAACCTTTTTCTCCCATCTCAATCTTTGGTATGCTGCATTGGCATCAGGGTATTGCGGCTGCGGGATATAGACCGACAGGCCGCTGAAGTGTTTGATAACCTGCAGCGTGCCCGTCCCAGCCGAATAGTAGCTGTCGGTGCTGGCTTTGTACAGGACGCAACGGTTGAGCGCGGACTGAAATTCGGCATATCGTTCTGGGGAGCGTTTTTGTATGTAATCGCCCAAGTCGAAATAGATTTTTTGCGAACCGTAGCCGAAAGTCTGAATGTCTCCTAAATCTTCCAAAGGCGAACTTTGCGCGCAGATAGACCGGAATATTGCAGCCACATTTTCCAACTCCGACGTCTTTACTACACTGACTGTCGCCGATCGATACAGGCCGCTTTGACGATCGTAATATTCATAGAAATCGCCTACTACTGACGCCAAATCGGCTTCCGGCTGAAACAGGCGATGCATCATTGTGGAATAGACAAATCCCGGACTGATTACTTCGGCGGGCGAGGCAAGAAGATAATCCGTTTTCTCCTCCAGTTCGCAGGCTACTTCGACCGATCCCATAAAGCAGGCGTCGAAAACAATAAAGTCTAATTTGTAGGGAATTGCGGCAGCAAAATCCGCCAATTCCATGTAGTTGCCGGCTTCGTCGGCGCCCTTGTCCAGAATAACGGATTTGAGCATGGGTGCAGGCTCCGACATTTCTGCCGGTAGCCAGCCGGTGGCGTGCGACAGCACAACCAGGCCATACGACGCTGCCGGGCGATATTCTCTGACCGTATTCAGTACGCGGGTAAGTGTGGCAGGCGAAGCGGAATTTTCGGGC
>JAISFI010000395.1 GCA_031263685.1 Dysgonamonadaceae bacterium
GGTTAATAAAGTACCGCCCTTGCAGGGCTTTGCCCCCAAGTCCCGCAGGGACAGCACTCTATTAACCGTTGGTGAAGCGTAGCGTAACCTACGGATGGTTATATCTTGTTTATTTCTCATGCCTAAATTAATTATTAAAAATTCTATCTATATTCTACCCTTAACGGAATTTATCTTGATGCCTGATATTAGAGTATCTTGATGCCTGATATTAGAGTATCTTGATGCTTGATATTAGAATATTATTTTACTACCATTTTTTCGTTATATATCACATCGTTTATTACAAAGTGAACCGCATAAATCCCGGAGGAAAGATTGCCGGTTTCAATCGTACCGGTATCCGAATACGTTTTTACGATTTGTCCGTTCAGGTTGTAAATCCGAACTCTTTCCGCCGTTCCCTGTGCTATTTTAATTTTTTCCCCTGCTTTCACCATGGACGGTATTAAAAATCCGTTTTTTTTCCCGTTCCGGATTTCGGACAGGGATAATGTATTGTCCACCTTTACATTGACGTTTAATTTTATATCGCGCGAAGAGGTTCCCAGTTCAATTTTATAATCCCCATCATCCACGACAAAACGTTTACCGGCAAGGCTGTAATAGGAAAATGCCTCCCTGTCCAGCGTCAGGCTTACGTTTTTTTCTTCGCCGGGAACCAGATATACTTTTTCGTAATTTTTCAGTTCGCGCAACGGACGTTCTACCGGCGAACCGCCCTGCTTGTTTACATACAACTGCACCACTTCGGCGCCTGCCGTTGTTCCCGTATTTTTAACGGTGAAACTTATTTCAAACAGATTCTCTTCGCCCGATACGGGAATTGCCTGCATATCCGACAAGCGGAAGGTTGTGTAGGATAGTCCGTAACCAAACGGGTATTGAACCGCCCTGTCCAGTTTATCGTAACCGCGATAGCCCATGAAAACGCCTTCGGTAAATGCGACCCGCTTGTCGCCGTCGGTATCGTAATAGCTGTTATAAACAGGATTGTCTTCCCACCGTTTTTCAAATGTTACGGGTAATTTTCCCGAAGGATTCAAATCGCCCAGCAATATTTCCGCCATAGCGGTTCCGGCTTCCTGTCCGCCGTACCAGCCCCAGAGCAGTCCTTTCAGTTTCGGTTCCCAGTCCTGCATATACACGTTGCCGCCGGCATTGACCACCGCAATCATCGGTTTGTCCGACGTCTGCGCTTCGGTTATCAGCGTTTGCGCGTTTGCAGGGAGCGTAAACGAACGGTCGCTTGCTTCGCCTTCGCTCGCCGAACTGTGTCCGATAAATGCCACGATGACATCTGCCTTATCCAGTTCGTTTTTAAATCGGTTTTCGTCGCCCTGCTTTATCCATGCAAAATCAATGGATGCGCCGCCTCCCGCCTGAAAATACTCCAAACGAATGGCGTAGTTTTGTCCGGCAGTCAACGTTTTTGTATAGCGACGTTCCCTGAAAGCGCCGTCGGCATATTCGTCGATGACTTTCACTCCGTCGATAAAGAGGCGGTATCCGTCGTCGCCGCTGACGATAATGTCGTAAGCCGCCGATTCGACGGGACGCAATTCGCCGGTCCAGCGCACCGAGAAATCGTTTTTGTTGATTCCTTCCACGCCGCATCCCATCGTCCATTCATATCCGATACGGAGGTCTGTTTTTGTCGCCGCCGGAGTTCCCGACAAATCCTTGTTGTTGAAATATTCGCCTTTCAATCCTTTTTCATCCGAACCGGAGGCTGTAAACAGGACGTCCTGAAAATGGTCGTACTTATCAACAAATGCTACATCGAATCCCTTTTCGCCGCCCAACGCTTTCAATCCGTCAGAATAAGACGTATAAGCAAACGGAGTTACCAGCCCGCTGCCGCCTCCGGCTGCATAAATCAGCGCGTTGTTGCCGATTACGGCGATTTTTTGAAATTTATCCCTTGTAAGGGGCAGGATGTTGTCCTGATTTTTCAGCAACACAACGCCGTCCCTCGCAATATCCAGCGACGTTTGCACGGAAGCCGGATTGTTTAAGGGAATACTCGCATCCAATTGTTCCCGGTCGAAAAAGCCGAATGCAATCAGCGTCCTTAAAATGTGCTTTACCTTTAAATCGATGTCTTCCATGCTTATATCGCCGCTTTCAAGGTATTTCCGCAAAGCGTCTTCGTTTTCGATTTCGTTTCCCGCCATTTCCAAGTCCATTCCGCTTTTAACCGCAGGCACGCAGTTGTGCGTCGAACCCCAGTCGGACATTATCATGCCGTTGAATCCCCATTGCGTCCGCAAGACGTCTTTCAGGAGCCAGGGGTTTTCGGTTGTCCAAACACCGTTCAGCAGATTGTAGCTCGTCATTACAGCGCCGGTTCCGGCTTGCTGCACCGCCGACTTAAAGGCGGGGAAATAGATTTCGTGCAGCGTGCGTTCATCTACATCCGAACTGATGTAATTCCGGTCGTATTCCTGAAAGTTTCCCGCAAAATGTTTCACCACCGCCATGACTCCCCTATCCTGCAAGCCCTTGATGTATCCGGTTGAAGTCTGCGCCGTCAGGTACGGGTCTTCGCCCATGTATTCGAAATTGCGTCCGCACATCGGCGCACGATAGATGTTCACGCCGGGACCGAGCAGGATGTTCACGCCCCTTGCCCGGCAATCGGAAGCAACCGCCGCACCGCACTCGCCGGCAAGCGTCCGGTTCCAGGTAGAAGCAAGCATCAGCATACAGGGGTATGCCGTCGATTGTCCCCAGGTGGTTAAGCCCTGCGAGGCGTCCGACATTTTTACGGAAGGGACGCCCACACGGGGAATGGATTTTGTAAACATCCAGTCAATTCCTCCGATGTAAATCAGCTTTTCCCTGACAGTCATGCTTTTCAGCAAGTCATCCGCTCTTTGTTCGGCTTCAGGCGTCAGCCAGGTCTGCGCAAAGAGCGAACTTGAAAATATCAATGCCGCAACTGTCAGTACGGTTTTTATTGTTTTCTGTTTCATGGTGTGTTTATTTTACAATTATTTTTGTATTGTCATTCGTTATTTCAGTGTTCAAGCTTATGATGTAAACGCCTTTGGGTAAAGCAATCTCTGTTTGGGCGGCAGATATGCCGCTTTTGACCGAGATTCCCGACAAATTGTATATCCGGTAATTTATCGGGGCGTTTCCTTTCGGAAGAATGTATATTTTCCCGTATTCCGACCAGATGCTGCAATCCGGACTGTTGACTTTTTCGATGGCTGTTTCGTTATATTCTTCCCCGAACAACTGCCATTTCAACAACTGGCTGTCGACGCTTCCGTTGTTATCTTCCACATCCAAGAGGAATTGGGAGAATCCCTTTTCACTGTTTACGTTAAACCGCATAGCCGCATACCGGCAGGGAAACTGAAATTCCGTTTGCCGGTCGAGTTCTACCCAGCCGCTTTCGTCGCTGTATCCGTTCAGCGTCCATTTTTTAGGGTCGCGGTCGGGAAAATTATCTACCGAAGTCAGCGTATAGGAGTGCAATTTATACGCCTTATCCAATTCAAGCTGCACATAAAACTGTTTGCTTCCGCCCGTGTAATATTTGCTGTTCAGCTTCCGGTCGAACAGGTTGTAATATTCTTCCGACCAGCCGTTACCGGACGCTCCTTCGGGATATGCCGTTGCTTTTGAGCGTATATCCAGTCCTTCGGTCATATCTTCGGGGAAACTTTTCCCATCGGTATTTGTGAGATAGGGCGCTCCGAACAACTGCCATTCCGCCACTTCTACATCCGTATTTCCTTTGGCTGTCAGGCGGTAATACCGGGCTGCGTCTGCCGCCGCCGAACCGTAACTTCTGTCGATTGTAAACAGGACGGCTCCCTGCAAATCGGTCGATTGATTGGGCGTTACGGTTTGCCACGCTGTTCCGTCGGTCGATGATTCCAGTATCCAGCGGCTTGGGTCTTCCTCGCTTTCCAAGCCTGCCGACAACAGGTATCCCGTCAACAATACCGGATAAGCGCATATTGCTGTAATTTGAGCGGAGGTCTGTCCGGATACTTGGTACAGGCTGCCTTCGTTGTTGTCGTTTATATTTGCCAGCGTTTCGTTGTTGTGCTGCGCCGTTATCGCGGCTTCGTCGGTAAAATCGGAACCGTAAGCGAGATTGATGATTTTCGGCTTCGCCATTGATTCGCCGGTTTTATGTATTTCGAGCTTATCCAGATTCGGACCGTTATCGTTATGCGTTCCCAATGTGATACGGTTCTTTCCCTTATCCATGTAGATGAGCGTCGAAACTTCAACGGCAGGCGCATTGTCCCAGTTCGGGGAGTTTTGGGTGGTAATAATGATTTTCTCATACCGGTTGACTTTTATGGATAATTTCCGACCCGAACCCATCGAAAAGACTTTCAGTTCGTAAGCGCCTTCTTCCGGTATTTCTATATCGGCAAATTGCAGGTACGAGTTTGCCGACTGATTAAAATCCCCAATATACTTTCCGCCGGACAATCCGCTGATGGTTGAGCCGTCCAGCGGTTTCACTTTCAGGTCGCCATAGAGACGGGCTGTTTCCGCTTCAAGCAGAATGGGAAATTCACCCGGCTTGGGAAGCTCTACATCGGTCGTCAATATCTCAAACTTGTCCATATTCGGTCCTCCCTGACCGGACGGATGAGGCGTGATTTTCAGGGTATTCAGCCCCTGATTGAGATAAATATAGACGCTCATGGTTCCGGTGGGCGGAGCGTTCCAGTCGGAAGTGGTTTGAGTGATGGTCGATATAACCTCAGCATAATTATTTGCTTTTACAGCAATGGAACGGAACTGCATACTCGTATAGAAGGTCTTAAATTCATAAGTTCCTTCTTCGGCAACAGTTACATCGTCGAAGACGATAGAGCTTCCGGCATCGTTATCGCCTACATAGGCGTCATCGGAATAACCGTTGACGTATTTTACTTTTGCCGGGGCGGTTAAAATTCCGGCTTCCGCTTCGAGCGTTGCAATGACTTCCTGTGCGTTCAAGCTCATGGGCAAAAATAATGCCGTCCAAATAAACAAAGTCGTAATCTGTTTCATCGTATCTAATTTATTTTACTGTAACTTTTATTCCTTCTTTCAGAGTGCCGTAACCGTTATATACTTTTCCATTCAGCAAGACTTCCACATTGATTTTATTGATTTCCCTATCAATGTTTCGCTTGCCTTCACGTCCTTCTAATTTTACGGTAACTGTATTTCCGTTGCGTTCGGCAGTAAACGTCAGCAGGCTGTAATCGCCGCATTGGAATGCCCAGCCGTCGCCCGCGTCGGTATAGAGCCGCCCTTCCGCTTTGCCCTGTTCGTCCGGACAAACAACCAGCGTTAGCGGGTCGAAAGAGTTTTCGCCGGTATTCCGAATTATTTTTCCGGCAGGAATGATGCTCCCGCCCCTTACTTTCAGCGCCGCCTGATATTTATCCTGCCCGTCGCCGTCCACAAGGCTCAAGTCTTCCCAAACGCCAAAGGGCAAAGCCGGGTTTTCGGCAAATGCGGGAATGACCAAAATATCTTTCCCCAGCAAAAACGCTTCTTCCTCGTTTCTCAGACGCAAGTCCTGCGGATTGGCAAAAAACGCAGGCGCCATGACCGGCAGTCCCGTTGTATGAGCGTCGTAAAAAGCGGTATAAATATAGGGAAGCAGGCGGTATCTGCGCTCCAGGGCAATGCGCGACGATTTTTCCACCGCTTCGCCGTAAGCCCAGGGTTCCTTGTCGTTTGTTCCGGCGCAGGCATGTCCGCGCACAAAGGGAAGGAACACGCCAAAGCCCAGCCAGTGCGCCCATAAATCGCCGTCGGTGTTGTTCAGGAAACCGCCTATATCCGGTCCGTTGAACGGCTGTCCCGATAAACCCAGGGTAAGCGACATCGGAACAGACAGTTTCAGGTGCTCCCATCCCGCCCAGTTGTCGCCTGTCCAGGTGGCGGCATAGCGCTGTCCGCCCAACAGATTGGCGCGGGTAAGCAGGAAAGGACGCTTGTCGGGATTGGCAGTCAGAATGCCGTCCAGTGAAGCCTCCACCATCAGGCGTCCATAAGCGTTGTGGTACAGCAAGTGCGTACCGGCAGGCAAATTGCCGCCTCCGCGGTGAGGCGTATCGTAAGGCATCGTTCCCAGACGCTGTTCTTCCGGCAGTTCTTCGTCGTTTACCGCCGGTTCGTTCATGTCGTTCCAAACGCCGTCGATGCCCATTGCCAAAAAGTCCTGATACAATCCTGCCCACCATTTTCGCGTTTCGGGACGTGTAAAATCGGGGAAAGCGCAATCGCCGGGCCATACCTTGCCGCGATATTGCTCGCCGTTCGGTTTCTTTACCCAAACATCGTTGGCTGTTCCCGACTGATAAACGGAATAGTTATTGTCTATTTTTACGCCGGGGTCTATCATGTAAACCGCCTTAAAGCCTTTTTTATGCAAATCGTCGTTCAAGGCGCGCGGGTCGTCGAAATTTTGCGGGTGGAACGTAAATACACGATAACCGTCCATATAGTCAATATCCATCCAGATGACGTCACAGGGGATTTTCTTCTCGCGGAACGTGTCGGCTATTTCGCGCACACGTGTATCGGGCGAGTACGAAAAGCGGCACTGATGATAACCCAGCGTCCAGCGCGGCGGCATCTGAATGGTTCCGGTCAGTTCGGCAAGTCCTTTCAACACAGCCTGCGGCGACTCGCGGTCGATGATATAAATGCGGAACAATGCCCCTTCGGTATTAAACTCGATTTTATCCGAATGAGTGGTCAGTTCTGATTTCCAGCTACTGTCGAAAATAACGCCGAAAGCCGTTCCGTCGCGGCGTACGCCCAATACCCAGGGATGCGCCTGATAGAGACGTTTTCCGTCCTCGACGCCGTAAGCGCCGGTATCGGTGTTCCAAAGTTTTATGGTTTGTCCGTTGCGCAACAACGGACCGGTAACTTCGCCGCCGCCATACAGACTTATCTCGCCGGACAGCGCCAGCGAAGCGTTTGCTTTGCCGTTAATTACTTCAAATTGCGGCGTTAAACTCC
>JAISFI010000005.1 GCA_031263685.1 Dysgonamonadaceae bacterium
GGGATCTGAGCCGGCCTACACCGGAGAACAGCTTTTTGCCGACTATTTCATAGCCGGAGAATTGGAAATCGTCCCCCAACGCGGTGGCACGATAACTGCCGAAGTAGCGCGGAACGAAACACTCTATCGCCAATCACTCAAACTGATAACGCTTCACAATCCGGCGCTGCCCATAGAAAATTTCACGTATCTGTCTTCCCTGCCCGACTTTGAATACCGTGAAGAGGCCGGCTGGACGTTGGCGCTCATCTACGTGAAACACAACCGGCGAGAGCAGGCGAAGGAAGCCTTACGCCCGCTCATTGTGTCAAAATCTTTCTATGCCTCCAAAGCCAGCGAATTGTCCCGGAAATTAGACGAAACGCGATGGTTCAACTGACGGGTTTAGTTGACCTTTATGTAACATGGTTCAAAAACTGTTACTTGAATAGAATTATATTGTCTGTATTTAGTGACTTTGTTGCAACAGGCCGTAGGCCTGGTAGATGGATAACCAAATCAGACGCCTTGCGGCGTCAGCCTATTGGCTTATTCAGGATTTGAAATTCGACCGTAATGGCGATTTATGGATGGGAGGAGACGCTCCCGAATGGCATTTTGCAAAATTTACGGGAGGGGAAATTCAACCCGTTCCCGAAATAACAAAAGCCGTCAACAGGATTTTAATCGACAAAGCCGATAACAAGTGGCTGGCAACTCGGCAAGGCCTGATTAAGTATGACGGTACGACGTTTGTTACATGGAATACCGGAAACTCCGATCTTCCCGACAACGATATCCGTGATATAAAGCAAGACGCATCAGGCAATTTATGGTTGGCATGTGGCCGGTATCTGGTTCGATTCGACGGGAGAAATGAGTTTGCCGTCTATCAAATCCCGCCACCCGCTCAGGAAAACAAAGAGAGAGATCCCGTTTCCAGCAAGCCGCTGCCGGAAAACAACGAAATAAGTACCATCCTGTGTCTGGAATTTGATGATCGCGGCAATATATGGTTTGGTACGGAATCGAGCGGATTGTTCAAGTTCACACAAGTGCAGGAAAGTTTCCGGCAGGTTTTGAACAGTCCCACCTCCATTCAAGCCGTTTCAGGTAAAAAGGCGAACAGTGATTTATTTGTATGCGGTGCCGGTTCGGAATTGTCTGTTGATTTCCTGTTGAACGATGCTGCTAAAATATCGCTTTCGGTATTCGACATGCAGGGAAGAGAAGTTGTTTCTTTCATAAAACAAAGTCAATTATCTGCCGGACAATACAGTTATTCCATAAAGCAGGCAAAAGGCATTTACCTTGTCGAATATATTGCAGATGGCAATGCGTCTGTTAAGAAAGTTGTCGTGCAATAGAAGACCGGATATTGTTTCCATATAATTTTTTCTCCCAATTCATTCCGAATCCGCATAAAGATTATTACCTTTGCGGCCTCAAACAAATGAAGTAAGGAGAAAACTATTCAATAATTATATTTTAATTAACAACTAATTTTATGGAAATCGTAAAAATCATTGGACGAGAAATTTTAGATTCGAGAGGTAATCCAACTGTTGAGGTTGACGTACATTTGCTTTCCGGAGTGATTGGACGCGCAGCCGTTCCTTCCGGCGCATCAACCGGAGAAAATGAAGCATTGGAATTGCGCGACGGCGATAAAAAACGCTACCTGGGAAAAGGCGTTTTGAAAGCTGTAGAAAACATCAATCAAGTCATTGCGCCCGCATTGTTGGGTATGAGTACATTGGAACAACGTGCGATCGACAAGAAAATGCTGGAACTGGACGGTACAAAGACCAAATCAAACCTGGGCGCTAACGCTATTCTGGGAGTATCTTTGGCCGTTGCAAAAGCTGCTGCCGCTTATCTGGATATACCGTTGTACCGATACATCGGTGGTACGAACACATACGTGTTGCCGGTTCCGATGATGAACATTATCAATGGAGGTTCTCACTCTGACGCCCCAATTGCTTTCCAGGAATTTATGATCCGTCCGGTAGGCGCTTCTTCTTTCCGTGAAGGTTTGAGAATGGGCGCGGAAGTGTTTCATTCGTTGAAGAAAGTATTGCATGACAGAGGTTTAAGTACTGCCGTAGGCGATGAGGGAGGTTTTGCTCCCACGCTGAAAGGTACGGAGGATGCCTTGGATTCAATCATCCAGGCCATTGAAAACGCTGGTTACAAGGCCGGTAAAGATGTAATGATTGGTTTGGATTGCGCTTCTTCCGAATTTTATAAAGACGGTGTCTATGATTACGCTAAATTTGAAGGCGCTAACGGTGCAAAACGCACGTCTGCTCAACAAGCGGATTACCTGGCCGAATTGGTCGCCAAATACCCCATCGATTCTATCGAAGACGGTATGAGCGAAAACGACTGGGACGGATGGAAACTCTTGACCGACAAAATCGGCAGCAAGTGCCAATTAGTTGGCGACGATTTATTTGTCACCAATGTCGAATTTCTGAAAAAAGGCATTGAATTGGGCTGCGCTAACTCCATCCTCATCAAAGTAAATCAAATCGGTTCTTTGAGTGAAACGTTGGATGCGATAGAAATGGCACACCGTGCAGGCTATACTTCCGTAACATCTCACCGTTCGGGCGAAACGGAAGATTCCACCATCGCAGACATCGCTGTTGCCACTAATTCCGGTCAAATCAAAACCGGTTCTTTGAGCCGTTCCGACCGCATGGCTAAATACAATCAATTACTTCGCATTGAAGAAGAATTGGGTAGTCTGGCTGTTTATGGTTACAAGAAAGTGAAATAAATCTTTTTTACATTTAAAGGAGGCTGTGCCAAAAGCCCTACTTCGTCATTGCGAGCGAAGCGAAGCAATCCATAAATCATTGTTAATGAACTGGATTGCTTCGGTCTTCGACCTCGCAATGACGGTGAAACGTGCTTTTGACACAGCCTCTTTTTTACATCCGTTCCACCCGCTTCACACCCTTGATCATTTTAATCTTTTTGATGAGAGCATACAAGACAGAAGTATCGCTCAGCATAACGGTGATGCTTCCCTGAAATAATCCGTCGGTAGAATTAATGGAGATAGAGCGCATATTCACATTATTCTCTTTGGAAATAATAGAGGTGATATTCGTCACGATTCCGATGTCGTCATGGCCAACCACCCGCAGGGTAATCGGATAATTCAACCCGGATTTGCCCGACCAGCGGGCTTTGACAACCCGGTAACCAAATCTCCGGAACATATCCGGTGCATTGGGACAAGTTGTTCGGTGTATCTTTATCCCCTGCGACGATACAAAGCCGAAAATCTCATCTCCGTAAATCGGCTGGCAACATTGTGCCAGTTTATATTCAATCCCTTTCAAATCCTGGTCAATAACCAGTTCATCTTTGGAAGAAAGATCTTCTTCCGTTGTCCGAAAATCTTGGAAAGTTTCCGCACTTCTTGGGACAAGAGCCGGTTCCTGTTCTTTCTTTTCAAACTCCAAATATTGGTCAATGACGGTATTCACATCCAAGCGATCATTTGCGATTTCGGCGTAAAAATCCGTAACTGTTTTATAGCCCATTTTTTTGATGAGACGCATTAATTGCGCCTCGTCGCTTTCTATTTTCCGGTTCTTGAAGCGTCTTTGCAACAATTCTTTAGCATATTCGGCTTGCTTGGCCGATTCTTCTTTGAGAGATTGCTTTATTTTCGTTCTCGCCTTGGAAGTAACAACAAAACTCAGCCAATCTCTTTTGGGCGACTGATTGGGCGCAGTGTGCAGTTCCACCTGATCGCCGCTTTTCAGCCGGTGTTTAATGGTAACGTTTTTCCCGCCGATTTTCCCGGAAACGCATTTGCTTCCCAACTTGGTATGGATGGCAAAAGCAAAGTCCAATACCGTAGCGCCTTTGGGCAATTTGAAAAGATCGCCTTTCGGAGTGAAAACGAAGATTTCCTCGTCATATAAATCCATTTTGAAGTCATGAATTAAATCTATCGGCGCTACATCTTTGTTTTCCAATACTTCCCGAACGCTGTTCAACCATTCGTCCAGGCCACTTTCGCCCTTGATACCCTTATATTTCCAGTGAGCGGCCAGTCCTCTTTCTGCCACTTCGTCCATTCTTTTGCTGCGTATTTGAACTTCAACCCACCGGTTATCAGGCCCCATAACCGTTGTATGCAGAGATTCATAGCCATTGCTTTTAGGAATGGAAAGCCAGTCTTTCATTCGACTCGGATTCGGCTGATACATATCCGTAATGATGGAATAAACTTGCCAGCAATCGGCTTTTTCCCGCTCGACCGGTGAATCCAGTATGACGCGGACGGCGAAAAGGTCGTAAATCCGCTCAAACTCTATTTTTTGTTTGAGGAGTTTATTCCGGATAGAACTGATGGATTTTGTCCGGCCTTTGATGTCGAATTTCAGTCCTGTCTCTTGCAGCTTTTTTTCTACCGGAGCAATAAATTCGGCGATATATTTGTCGCGTGAACGTTTGGTTTCATTGATTTTACAGGCGATATAATGGTAACTTTCCCGATCCGTATATTTCAGCGCCAAATCTTCCAATTCGGACTTGATCTTATACAAACCCAGCCGATGAGCCAGTGGAGCGTATAAATAAGAAGCTTCGGCAGATATTTTCAACCGCATGGCATCCGATTCGAAGCCCTTGGCTTGACGCATCAATAGCAGGCGGTCGGCAATCATAATCAGGATAACCCGTACATCTTCGGCAAAAGAAAGGAGTAATTTCCTGAAATTTTCCGTTTCGATCGCGACGTTTTTAGCATACAGTTCCTGTGTTTTCAGCAATCCCCGCAAGATCCCGGCAACGTCGTCGCCAAACTCTTTGGAAACAGTTTCCAGCGATAACTGTTCATGCCGGACGGCGGGCAAGAGTAAGATAGAAAGCACTGAGGCTCTTTTCAATCCGATTTCTTCCGAAACAATAAACGCGGTTTGCAGGTTACGCAGCAAAGCGTTGCCCCCAAAATTATCGGTAATGGACAGTCCGGCGTCTACTGTTCCTGCCAGATAGGTTTTGATTTTAGGAATATCGTTAGGCACAAGAACGTCGCCCATACTTCTTCGTAACGAGCGGTAGGTGCGGACAAACAGTTGCTGCTCCTCTGTTGTTAAAAATGAATGAGTATTCATATTCTCCGAAATTTGTCGTAAAATTACGAAGAATCATTTTCTTTTTCCAAATATTTAGAATAAATTTGCCGCAAAACAAAATAGAAGAATGTTATGTTTACTCCAGAAGACTTATCGTTGTTGCACAACAAAGGAATTTCGCCGAAAAAAATAGCAGAACAATTGGACTGTTTCAAGACAGGCTTTCCGTGGTTAACCATTACCGCCTCTGCTTCTGTGGAAAAAGGTATTTTACAGATTCCGGCAGGAAATCGGGAAGCGTATATACAGCGTTGGGAAATATATTTATCGCACAACAGGCAGGTAGTTAAATTTGTTCCCGCCTCGGGCGCTGCCAGCCGTATGTTCAAAAACCTGTTTGAATTTCTCGAAGCAGGATACGATGTTCCGCAGACAAGTTTTGAGCAGATTTTTTTCGACCGGATAGAAGATTTTGCTTTTTTCTCCGATCTCGATAATCATTGCTTGAAGCATCACGGGAAAAATATTGCCGGCTTAATTGCTGCACAGGCATACAAAACCATCGTCCGCAATCTCCTTGACCCTGCCGGACTTAATTACGGACAACTGCCCAAAGGCCTGCTAAAATTTCATCGTTATGCGACCACTGCTCCTGCTGCCAACAATTTGCAGCCATACGCCCGGACGTCCATGGAAGAACATCTCGCAGAAGGCGCTATGTATGCGCGGAATGTGAAGGATGAGGTAAACCTGCATTTTACGGTTTCGCAAGAGCACAGAACTTTATTTGAAAGTCTTACCGCAGCAAAAATACCGTTGTATGAGCAACTTTTTAAGGTAAAATATCATATTCACTTCAGCGAACAGAAGTCGTCTACGGACACTATGGCTGTCGATGAAAATAACGAGCCGTTCCGGGATCGGGGACAATTATTGTTTCGTCCGGGAGGTCATGGCGCATTGATAGAAAATCTAAATGATATCGATGCCGATATTATTTTTATCAAAAACATTGATAATGTAGTTCCCGATGCTCATAAATCGCCGACTGTACAGTACAAAAAGTTGATTGCCGGCGTATTGGTGACTGTTCAGCAGCAAATTTTCGATTACCTGGAGCTGATTGATTCCGGAAAATATACGCACGATCAACTCTTGGAGATGCTCTATTTTCTGCAAAACGAACTGAACATTAAAAATCCGGAAACCAAAGTCCTGGAAGATGTGGAATTAGTGTTGTACATTAAATCTAAACTGAACAGACCCATCCGCGTTTGCGGCATGGTAAAAAACGTCGGTGAGCCGGGTGGCGGTCCCTTTTTGGTGGTCAATGAAGATGAAACAACTTCCCCGCAAATTTTGGAAAGCTCCCAGATCGATTTAAGCAACAAAGCGGTAAAAGACTTGTTTGAACAGGGCACTCATTTCAATCCGGTCGATTTGGTTTGTTCCGTCAGGGATTACAAAGGGCAAAAATTTCAGTTGCCCGATTATGTCGATAAAAACACCGGATTCATCTCCCTGAAATCGAAAAACGGGAAAGAGTTGAAAGCTTTGGAATTGCCGGGATTGTGGAATGGCGCGATGGCCGACTGGAACACAATTTTTGTAGAAGTCCCCATCGAAACGTTTAATCCGGTAAAAACCGTCAATGACCTGCTGAGGCTGGAACATCAGTGAGACAGACCTCTTGCTCAGCGTAGCGTGAACACTACGCCGAGCAAGAGCAAGCAGTCTATTTGATAAATAATTTCCTGACTGTCTGCGATTTCTCCGAAACAACTTTCACTGCAACCATCCGTTCCTCGCCGGGGATGGGCAGTGCACAGGATGTTTCCGATGCCATGCCCGGCGTCCCTGCCGTATGCTGCAGGAGCAGCCGACCTTGAGAGTCAAACAGCGAGACGCTGAGCAATGGATCACTCAAATCACTTTTCACATATAAAACACTGTTTTCCTGATAAATCAGGAT
>JAISFI010000013.1 GCA_031263685.1 Dysgonamonadaceae bacterium
AGATTTCGCCCGGAATGCTTATCTATCTATTTTTACGACGCCTTCTGTGGCGAAAGACGGGAAGATTAGCTCGATTGTACCGATGGTTTCTCACGTAGATCACAGCGAACATTCTGTAAAAATATTGATTACCGAATATGGGGTGGCCGATTTGAGAGGTTTGTCACCCATTCAAAAAGCACAGTCTATCATCGAAAATTGTGTACATCCGGATTATAAGAAGATATTGAATGATTATCTGAATCAAGGGATTAAAACCCATACACCTCAGTCACTTCGTAACTGTTTTGCGTTGCATAATGCGTTTGAGGAGACGGGAGATATGAGGAAAGTTAAAAGTTAATTTCCCTCTTTTCGTCTTTTTCTTCTATCGTTACGATTACCGTATCCGGTGGCAATAATGCCTCAATTCTTTCCGGCCACTCAATAAAACAATAGGCGCCGGAATAAAAATAATCCTCGCATCCGATGTAGCAGGCTTCTTCAAGGTGTTGAAGCCGGTAGCAATCGAAATGATAGATAGTCCCCACCATGTTTGAATGGTATTCATTGACGATGGAGAACGTTGGACTGTTGATGACGTCTTCCACACCTAAGGCTTCGCAGATGGCTTTGATAAACGTCGTTTTTCCGGCGCCCATTTTTCCGTAGAAAGCGAAAACGGTATGCTCCTGCATCGCTCCGATAAAGTCACAGGCAGCCTGCGGCAGACCTTCGAGGCTTGCAATCGTAATATTCACGCTCATTTCTTCGGCTCTAATGTGATGAGGGGAATTAACATTTCTTCCAACGAGATACCTCCATGTTGGAAAGTATCCGTGTAATACGATACATAATAGTTGTAGTTGTTCGGATAAGCGAAAAAGTCCTCGTTCATAGCGAAAATATATTTGGAACTGATGTTCGGCGATGGCAGACCGGCTTTTTCGGGATTTCTTATTTCGTAGATTTCTTTGAAATTGTACGACAGGTTTTTCCCCACTTTATACCGCAGGTTGGTATTCGTATTTTTGTCGCCAATAACTTTGACCGGCTGATTGACACGGATGGTGCCGTGGTCGGTTGTCACGATAACTTTCGCCCCCTTGGCTGCTATGTGCCGGAAAAGCTCCATCGTCGAGGAATGGATAAACCATGAACGTGTCAATGAGCGATAAGCGGCTTCCGTCGATGCCAGTTCCCGAATCATCTTGGATTCCGTTCTGGCATGGGAAAGCATATCGACAAAATTGATTACGATGACGTTCAACTGGTTGTTGTCCATGCGGTCGAAGTTCTGAATAATCTTGTCTCCGAAAGAAGATTCATTGATCTTGTGATAGGAAAACGTGTATTTTTTCCGAAAACGCTCAATTTGTGTCTGAATGAGCGGCGCTTCGTTCAGATTTTTACCTTCTTCTCCTTCTTCGTCCACCCACAGTTCGGGGAACATTTCCGATATTTGCAGGGGCATCAGACCGGAAAATATCGCATTTCGGGCGTATTGGGTAGCGGTGGGAAGGATGCTGTAATACAGATCTTCTTCCGTAAACGTGAAATATTCGGCCAGCAGGTCTTTGACTACCCGCCACTGATCCAGCCGGAAATTATCGATGAGGATGAAAAACACGCGCTCGTTATTGTCCAGTAAGGGAAATAATTTTTTCTTGAAAATATCGGGACTTAGTATTGGTCGGTCGTCCGGTCGATCCAGCCAGTCCTGGTAATTGCGCTTGATGAATTTTGCGAAAACCTGATTGGCTTCGATTTTTTGCATCTGCAGCAGTTCGGACATGCCGGTTTGAGATTCGGATAATTCCAGTTCCCAGTAAATCAGTTTTTTATAAATCTCTTTCCAATCGTCGGCAGTGACGGAGTCGTTGATTTGCATGCCGATTCTGTTAAATTCCTGTTGATATTCCGTCGTTGTTTTTTCGTTGATGATCTGGGTTTGATGGACGTTTTTCTTGATGGACAGCAAAATCTGATTCGGATTGACGGGTTTGATCAGGTAATCGGCTATTTTGCTGCCGATGGCCTGATTCATGATATGTTCTTCTTCGCTTTTGGTGATCATGACGATCGGGATGTTGGGATTGATTGCCTTGATTTGGTTTAGCGTTTCCAGTCCGCTAAGTCCCGGCATGTTTTCATCCAGAAAGATGATGCTGAAAGACTGTTCTTTGCAGCAATCAATGGCGTCTTGCCCGCTGATGACGGTCACTACTTCGTATCCTTTGGCTTCCAGAAAGAAGACGTGGGGTTTGAGGAGATCTATCTCGTCATCGGCCCATAATATTTTTACAGCGCTCATAGTTTTTTTATTAAATTCTTTGTTTAATACCTTTTGCGTTTATTTCTTTTTCTTTTTCCTTTTCTTTTTCTGTTCAGCTTCGCGTTGTTTGCGGAGGGCTTTTTCCTCTTTTTGCTTTTGCAGGATGCGTTCGTTTCGCGCTTTAATTTCGGCTTTTTGCTTATCTTTCAGTATCTTTTGCTGTGCCTTTTCTTCCTTTTCCTGCTGTTCGACATATTCATCGATGGCATTCTTCTTGCTTTTCTTCTTGAAGAGGTTCAGGAAAGTGCGTATGGGGTCGGAAGTAAAATTGCTGATGGACTGGTTTACTTTATCCATTCCTTCACTGATGCGTTGAGCGGCTTCGGCGGCTTTCTGTTCCAGTTCTTCTTCCGTGATAAGCGCTTGCAGGGTGTCGACGGCTGTCGAATCCGGTGCGGTCTCGATCGTTGGAAGTAATTCTGTCTCGGGCACGGCGATGGGAAGCGTGGGGATGGTATCCGTTTGCGGAACAGTATCTGTCTCTGTTTCTGTGGTTGTTTCTGTTTCTGTTTCTTTGGCCGACAGTTCGGCTTCCCGGATTTCTTCTACTTGCCTGGTTTTCCATTTTTCGATCATGGGAGCATGATCCTGGCCGAAGTGTTCTTCAAAGAACGCGACGTATTCTTCCAAACTTTTGCCTTTCAGCAGGATGTTGTAGTTGTCGACGGAAATGGGCATGATGACGATTTTCGGATCCAGGCTGGCGGCGTAACCATCTGCAGCATGAATCATCCGGTAGTACTGGGATATTTCGGTGTAATTGCTGAAGCCCTGTATTTGCAGGATGCTGACGGGACTGAAATAGTCGAAGGTCAAATCAAATTCCTTGACCATAAAGTTCCCGAAGTTATAGGCGGCGACATTAAAGAGCAGGAGGTTTTCGTTGACGCTTCCGGTTGGATAAATCAGCAGCAAAGTGTGCGCCGTGTTGAGTTCTTCGGAAAACCGGAGCGTGGAATCTACCTCAAAACCTTCACGTTCCGATCCGAATCTCAGATTGAAAATCAGTCCTCTGATGGGCGATGCATCGGAAGATAACTGGCGGCCGCTCATCAAGGCTTTCAGTATGCTGCCGGCTAAGACGCCGACGTCGGTTTCCGGATATTTTTCGACCAGTTCCTTGAGCCGGAGCTTGAATGTATCTGTCTCGTTGACTTGGGCATAAGTCAGGGCATGGAGGAACATAAACTTGGGCATCAGCTTCGTCTGGGCGTATTTGGTTTGTACGAGGCGGTAATTGTCTTTGACTTCGCCGGTGGCGCCGTCCAGATAATAGAGGTAGGTTTTTTCGTAGATGGAGTCCTGCACGATGTCCATCATGCGGACATTGTATTCGTAATTGGGATCGGCCATTGCGATGGCGTAGTCGCTTTCCGAAAATTCGGCGCGTATCCTGGCTTTGTAAGATTCGGCCATGACTGTATCGTTCATTTTCAGGTAGATGAGATACAGGTGATAATAGCTTTGCAGCAGAAATTCATTTTCCGGAAAACGGGTATTGAGGAGGTCGAATGTTTCGACAGACAGCGGGTAATCTTCCAGCATGTCTTTGTATATCAAGCCCATGTTGAACAGTCCGTCGCGGATGATTACGTTGGATGCTTCCAGGTCTTCGGGAGTAGCGGGCAACTGCTGGAGGTAGAATTTCGGATCTTTATTGTCTGCGCTTAATTCTTCTGAGGTATTTGCCTGAGCTTCGCCGTTAAGGGAGGAGAGCGAGTCGGGAGCGGTAACTTCTTCCGCTTGCTGGAGGGTTGAGTTTTCGGCCGGTTGATCGGTTGGTTCATCAAATTCGGAAGATATTTTGTTTCTTCGTCTCCAGTTGTCTTCCAGTTTGCGGCGTCCCCATTTCTGCTGGAAATTTGCTTTTCCCTGGGCGATGGCTTGCTGGTTGTAGAAGTAGAAAGTATTATCGCCCGGTGTGCCGGCGGGTAATGTCTGATTTGCAGGTTTCCGGTTGAAGGGAGTATTCAGGTTGGATTCCAGTTCGTCTTTTTTGGCCAGGTATTCTTCTTTGGCGGCTTTTTCGGCTTCTTCTTTTTCTTTTTGGATGACCTGGTCGATGATGCGCTGAATGGCGGCCATTTTTTCTTCTTCCGGCAGGGCGGCCAGGGTTTGGAGACTGTCTTGCAGTTGTACGGCTTCGACGTGTATTACCAGGGCGTCGAGCACTTCGGAGCGTTTGGCGACGCGTTCGTAGTCTTTAGATTCCTTTTTGATAAGTCCCAGGGCTTCGGAATAGCAGGGCTGTGCGTCGATGTATTTTTTTTGTTCAAAATAAATGTCTCCCAGTTTAATTTGGCACAAGGCCTTGTCGGCGCCGGCCTGTACGCTTTTTTCGACGCCGCTCAGGTAGCTTTCTACGGCGTGAACGGTGTCGGGGATGGTCAGGTAAATGTTTCCCATTGCATAGTAGACCTGATCGAGGTAATCGGCGTTTTTGGAGCTTCTGGCCATTCGTTTCAGTTTTCGGACGGTTTTTTTGAGGTCGCCGCCGGTGTAATTTTCGGTTTGCCGTATGCTGGCGCTGAAAGTGAGCGGATAGGGGGCCGACGAGCCGGCTACTTCTCCGAAAATCCGGTAGGCTGCGGCTTTGTTTTCCCGAAAAGCGTATAACTGTCCCAACAGGTATTTCATCCGGTTTTTTTGTGTGTGGTTTTTTTCGTCCCGGATGGCGATATTCAGGTAGGGTATGGCGTCTTCATAGGCGTTGGTTTTAATGAGGTAATCGGCATATACGCCGGCCAGCAGGGGGTTCAGGGATGGCGGGAGGTTTTCGTTGTTGACTTTTTTCAGGACGTCTTCGGCTTCGTAAAACCATTCCATTTCCGAATAGCAGCGGGCTTGCCATATCCGGGCTTCGCAGGAAATTTTCGGGTTGTCGTTGGCATAATGCCGGGCGATGTAGGAGAAGGTGCTGGATGCGACCAGAAAGTCTCCGTTGTGGAACTGTGCTTTGCCCATGATGAGCCATGACTTGTAGAGGAAGGGATTGTATTCTTCGAGGCTCATGAATTTCTGATAGTTGGCGTCGTGTTTTTTTCCGGCTTTCTTTTTGGGTTTTGTCTGGATGGAGTGTTGCTTGATGGCTTTGGTCGATTTTTCGATGGTACGGTCGAAGGAACCGCCCACCGTTTCTTTGTTTTTGGGCAGGGCATTGCTGGGATAGAGGTAAATAAAATCCGAATAATCGTCCTTATGGCCTTTGTTTTGAGCGCTCAGCGCTTCTTTATAGGCTTCCGAGCCATTGAAGTGAATGTTATACCGGGTGTTGAGGGAGTGGTAGAAACGGGTCATTCCCGTGTTCTTGGTGGAAGTGCAAGACACAAGAAAAATCGACAGCAACAGGCAGAGATATTGCCTGTTTGTTTGGCGTTTTGAAATCGGCGTTATGAACCTTTTCATGCAAGAGTAAATCCTTTTTTATAAACAGATTTTTTGCGTATTTATTGTCTTTTATCGACATTTATATGTGTTTGCATTGATCGTTCCGAAAGTGGCTAAATAAGGGTAATCATGGTCTAAAACAGGTATATTCCTGTTGGCAATGCGCATATCTTTGCAGGCTGAAAAATGTTTTTTCCGGTTCGGATATGTAAAGTAACCTTTGGCTGGCCTTTTTATTCTGTATGTACTATGGGTGAAAAAACACACATTCTGACAAGAATTATTCCTTTATATTACACACGTTAAGAGCTTTGCGTGTCATGAACCGGAAGAAACTGTGGTGCTGTTACCGATGTTTCCAGAAATAATAAATTAAGCCTTCGAGATGTTTCCGTGTAATTTTTGAAAAAATCCTGTGCGAAGAAATTCGCTGATAGGCGTGGTAGATGGATACTTGCGGGAGATAATAGGTGCGATATCCGGCCTGTTTCATCCGCCGGCAGAAATCGGCGTCTTCGGGACCGTAAAAAATGTGTTCGTCCAGGAAACCGGTTTTTTCCAGTGCTTCTTTGCGTATCAACTGGCAGGCGCCGATGACGTAATCTACTTCAAAAGGCGTTTCCCGATTGGTGTTGTATGCCCGGGAATGTGAGGATATTGCTGTGGTGTTTCCGATTAATTTCCGGCAAAGGATGTGCAGGGCGGCATGCAGTTTCCCGCTCAGGGATGGAAATTTCCGGCAGCTTTCCTGTACCTGTCCGTCCTGTCCGTACATTTTGCAGCCGCAAAGTCCGGCGCCGGGTGTTTCGTCCATAAACTTTAGCATTGCGGTCAGTGCTGTTTCTGTTATTTCGGTGTCGCTGTCCAGGAGCCAGATATATTTGCCGGAGGCTTTGCGTATTCCCTGGTTTCGGGCAACGGAGATTCCGGCATTCCGCCGGTTTTCAATGATGTGTATGGCGGGATAATGTTGCCGGATTTGAGCGGGAGCGCCGTCGGTCGAGGCGTTATCTACGTAGATGATTTCCGTTTGCGGACTGTTGGAGAGAAAGGCCAGCGAAGCCAGGTTTTTTTCCAGGAAATGCCATGAATTATAGCCGATAATGATGATCGAAAGTTGCATGTGATGATCGATTATGGATGAATTACGGTTTTCCGGTACGTGTGAGCTTGTTTTTCAGGGCTTTCAAGGCTCTCCAGAATTCGGAGAAGGAGGAGAAGCGGCCGATTTGCGATTTGATGAATCCGGGACGCAAAAAGAATTTGAGGTTGTAACGGAAAAGCAGGTTTTCCATTTCCCGGTTCGTCAGGTTGGGGTAGGAGAGGATGGAGTGGTGCTGGACATCGGTAGGGATGTATTCGCCGCCCACGATCCACTGGTTTTGCCGGGCGAGGGTGTAAAATTCGGTGCCGGGGAAGGGTGCGACGATGTTGATCATTACCTGGTCGGCTTTCAGGCGGATGGCTGTATCGAGGGTGTCGCGGATTGTTTCCCGTGTTTCGAGGGGGCTGGTGCCGATGAGTATGTTCAGTTTTACGGGTACTTTATAGCGGTTCAGGTGTTCGATGGCTTGGATTATCTGCCGGCGGGTGAGGCCTTTTTTGATGTATTTCAGTATTTCGTCGTCGAAAGATTCTACGCCTATGTCTATGTACCGGCAGTTGCTTTCGCTCAGGATGCGGGCGATGTTTTCGGTTATGGCGTCGGCGCGCGCCTGACATCCCCAGATGATACCGTGCTTTTGCAGGGCTTCGGCGATGGTTTTGAGGCGTTTTTCGGTGATGATGAAGTTATCGTCCAGGAAGCCAATGGCGCGGTAGCCTTCCGAAGCGAGGAGTTCGATTTCTTCGACAACGTTTTCGGGGCTTCGCATGGAAACGGGCGGTTTTTTTCCGGTTTCGGCGCGGTATTCTAGTTCACGGGCGAAGGTCAGTGAGCTGGGTACGCAATAGATGCAGTGGAAGGGGCAGTTCCGGGATGTGAGCATTGCCGTGTAGGGGGAGCGCTTTAGTTTGGGGTTGCTGAAAAGGCTCCGGTCAACTAGGTGTCGTGCCGGAAAGGGGAGGGTGTCCAGGTTGCGCAACAGCTGGCGGGAGGGGTTGTTTTGAATTTTTCCGTCGTCGTTCAGCAGTGAAATTCCCGTCAGTTCCCGGAACGGCTGCCGGTTTGCCAGGCAGGCGCAGAGTTCTTTGAGGGTGATGTCCGGTTCTCCTCGCACTACGATTTGCTGTGGGGTTTGCAGAAACTGTTTCGTGTAAAACGTGGCTCCCGGTCCCAGATAAACGATAAATGCGCCGGGGGCGTAGCGGGCAATCCATTGCGAAGCTTCTACGTCGTTTTGGATGGAGAGGTTTACGGACCAGAAGATGTAGATGTCCGAGTGGTCGGTTTCCAGAAATTTCGGCCATTTTGGGGTCGAACGTTTGTTGAGGATGAAATTTTCGCAGTGAACGGAATGTCCTTCCTGCTCGAGGATGGCGGCAACGGTCAGTTCATAGATATTGATCATCGGATAAACCATTGTTGTGCAGCCGGCAGTTCGTTCGGCCGGACGTTCTTTATGGAAAACGGGCGGTGTTAAAAACGTTATCTTCATGTTTTTTTCAGATAAACGGTGATGAGGCTGGGTTTATTTTGGATGTTGTGAAATAAATTTCCGAGTTTCGGGTTCATTGTGGTCAATTTGTTGTTAAACGGCCTTTTTTCGGCCTAACAGTTGAGGCGTATATTTGTTCACGCAGTATATAACGGGGGTTAAGACTATAAAATCGCCAACCGATATGAATAATTTCAGATAAGCATTTCCATTTATAATTTCCATTGGAATCTGGAAAATAAAGTGTAGCAATCCTTTTACCACAGAATAGGCCATGAAGTGTAATCCCAGTAAAATAATCGTATTGCGACCGTAAAACCGCACAAGTCCGGATGCAGGGATACAACTGCTCAGCATAAAAGTGAATATAATTCCCGTGCAGGCGGCGGCGAAAAACAGGAAATAATTATTGAATTGAAGTGCATATACTAAAACGCCCGAATTGTGCCGGATATTTACGGTGGAAAAAAGTAATGTCAGGATCGCGCTTGTTAAAATTATGGAGCTTTTTGCCGTAAAATTCATCCGGATAAAAAAAGCATCGTTCAAATTTTTTCTTTTCAAATAATATCCGATCTGTACAAAAGGCATGGCAAAAAGAGCGACGTCAATTCCCCACGGTAAACGGAACGGCAGCGTATGTTTTAGCAGGATTCCGATTAAAAAAGAACAGATTACGGTAATCCAGCTATACCGGTGAAAATATTTCCGATAGAGGTAAAAAATAATTTCGATAGAGAAAAGTGCGGGTAAAAACCATAGTGGAATGTTAAATCCCAGATATGCTCTCGACGGGATTGCCAGGAATATGCCTGCAATGTATTTCGATATATCGGGGTGGGTGTTGGCATTATTCCCATACTTTTGACCTATTAAAAGCTCAAAAAAGAGACTGACAATTGCGAAGATAAAATAAGGGACAATGAGTGTTCTGAATTTTCTTATAAAAAAATCTTTGAAAGTATATTTCGACGTTGATACGAAGTATCCCGAAATACAGAAGAATAAAGGCATGTGGAAACTGTTTATGAAAATATACGGGGTTTGCGGTATTGACAGGTGAGCATAAATAACTAAAAATATGCCAATTACTTTTGCCGTATTTAGAAACTGGATTTCGTTTGGATTGTCTTTCATCTACAGGGGTGATATTTTGGGGCAAAGGTACATGAAATTTTCCGATTGCATGGCGGATGGGATGGAGGAGTGATTTAACCGGCGCAGTAAAGTAAGCATTCGGTCTGTCTCATCTTTTGTTCAAACAGGATCCTCCCTACCTTTGTCTCGACAGAGTTATCAACAGTTTAATGAGCAATTGATTTATGCAAAGTATGATAAATCCGAAGA
>JAISFI010000014.1 GCA_031263685.1 Dysgonamonadaceae bacterium
GTTCTCTTTTGATATAACCAACCATATAAAAAAGAAGAATGGCGCTCAAACCATTGTATTGAGCGTTACCGACCCCACCGACAAAGAATCAATCAGCCGGGGAAAGCAACAATTGGATCAGTTCGGAATTTGGTACACGCCGGTTTCGGGAATCTGGCAAACCGTTTGGCTCGAAGCCGTCCATCCCACGCACATCAGAAAACTGCTTCCCGAAGCCGATATGACAAACCGTTCCATTACGCTTAATTTTGATTATGCAAATATCAAAGGAGGCGAACAGCTAACAATCAAACTGACAGACCAGGATAAGATCATAGCATCCGTAACACAACCGGTTGCCGGCAAGATAACCATTAAAGTCCCCAATCCTGTATTATGGACGGCAGAAACTCCTAAGCTGTATGGACTGGAGATTGAATTAATTAAAAACAAGGCCGTTATCGACCGAGTGGAGAGCTATTTTGCCATGCGCGAAGTATCATCGCAAAAAGACGAGAACGGATATAATCGTATATTCTTGAATAATAAGCCGATATTCCAGTACGGCACCCTCGATCAGGGCTGGTGGCCGGACGGTTTGCTTACGCCTCCTTCCGCCGAAGCGATGCTTTGGGATATGGTGCAACTTAAAAACATGGGGTTCAACACCATTCGGAAGCATATCAAGGTAGAGCCTGCTCTTTACTATTATTATGCCGATTCGCTCGGGCTAATGTTGTGGCAGGATATGCCGTCGGGATTTGCTACTGCACGAAAAGAGACGGAACATATCCGACCGGTGGATAAAGAAGACTGGAAAGCGCCGGAGGAAGTAGTTTCTCAATGGAAGCGCGAAATAAACGAAATGATTGACGAATTGCGTTTCTTTCCCAGTATTACTACTTGGGTGGTCTTCAATGAAGGCTGGGGACAACACAATACGCCGGAAATGGTGCAACTGGTTCAGCAGAAAGATCCGAAACGAATCACCAACGGCGTCAGTGGCTGGACGGACAGGAATGTAGGCAATATGCTTGATATACACAACTATCCGCTTACATCCATGGTGAAACCGGTATATAACAACGACCGCATATCGGCGCTTGGCGAATTTGGCGGCTTGGGATTGCCGGTTGAAAACCATCTGTGGAATCCCGAAATGAGAAACTGGGGATATAAGAATTTCGATGGAAGCGCAACTTTCATCAACGATTATGCGCATTTGGTATTCGATTTGGAAACTCTTATTGCACAAGGGTTAAGCGCCGCTATCTATACTCAGACTACCGATGTAGAGGGTGAAGTGAACGGATTGATAAGCTACGACCGGAAAGTGATTAAGATTCCGGCTACGCTATTGCACGCTATACATTCGCGTCTTTATAAGGTTCCGTCAATGAAAGCCGTAACGCTTATTGCCGACGGTCAGGTGGAAAAACAATCGCGGACAATTACGCTGAACGGAACTTCGCTCAAGGTACAAACTCCACATGAAATCAAAGGAGAAGCGCAGGTGGTTTGCAAAGAGAAATTTACGGTTGATAAAATGTATCAGAATCTTTCCTTGTGGCTGAATGTAAATGGGTCCACTAAAATCCTCATCAACGGAGTGCCGGTTTTCGACCAGCCGGTAAAAAACACAAGGCAATATAACCAGATAAACCTGAGTGATTACAGCTACCTGTTGCAGACAGGCGAAAATACCTTTGAAATCGAAGTGAAAACGACGGCAAAAGATAACGGCAAAATCATGAACTTTGATTTCGGCCTGACAGCTTTTTAATGGAAAATGGAAAGAACTCAAACCTAACAGGTTTTGAAAACCTGTTAGGTTTGCTTTTCCAATCCTATGTCCGCATTCTCAAAAAATCCGAGGGAGTGGTATCGAAATGCTTTTTGAATACTTTTGTAAAATATCCGGGATCGCTGTAACCGGTTGCATACGCGGTTTCGGAGATGTTACAACCGGCAAGAAGCAGACTTTTGGCCTTGTTCATCCTGATTTCGCGGATATAGTCGGTTACCGATGTGTCGATTAGTTTTTTACATTTCACATGCAGCAGAGTACGGCTGACATTCAGCGATTTGGTAATGTCCGAAATGGAAAAGAACTGGTTGTCCATGTTTTCTTCAATCAGCGCGGTAAGCTTTTCTACGAAAGCGCTGTCCCGTTCATTCAGCGAAATCTTGGCAATGTCTTGTGGATTGCTCTTAAACGCCTGAATATTACTGAGGCGGGTCTTGATGATATTCTGCACCTGTATTTCCAATAATTGCGCGTTAAACGGTTTCTCGATGTAATAATCCGCCCCTGTTTCGTAACCTTCGATTTTATCGCCGGTATTTGTTTTGGCCGTTAATAATATAACCGGAATATGGCAGGTATCAAAATTGTTTTTCACTTGCCGGCAAAATTCCAATCCATCCATTTCCGGCATCATAATATCGCTGATTATCAAATCGGGATATTTTTTTTTCACTATTTCCAGCGCTTCTTTTCCGTTTCCGGCAGTAAATATCCTATACTCGTTTTTGAAGATACTGCACAAAAAACGCAGGAGTTCTTCGTTATCATCCGCCAGCAGTATAGAATTGATATATTCCTCTTGCTCCTGCAACAGGCTGTTGCTTTTATCGACAATATCTTTTTCGATGGTAATGTAGTTATAATGTTTGAAAAAGTCTTTGTTGAAAATTTCCATATTTTTCTCTTCCGCCGAATAGGAGTTTTCCGATACATCTATCCGCACCCTGAACGTACTGCCTTTACCTATCTCGCTTTCGACCTGAATATCGCCTTTGTGGAGATTCACCAACCGTTTCGTCAGCGAAAGGCCTATGCCCGAACCTCTGATGTTTGAGTTTGGATCTGCCTGAAAATAATTTTCAAAAATACGGTTGAGGTATTCTTTATGTATTCCCACGCCGCTGTCCGAAACGATGATTTCTAAAAACAGCCTGTTTTGTTCGCCCTCCGTCAGAAATGCCTGCAGGCTGACAAAACCTTCCGGCGGCGTAAATTTGAAGGAATTGGACAGCAGATTATAAACGATTTTTTCGATATTGGGGATAGAGAACCATACTTCTTCGCCGTTGTCTTCGATGTTGCCGGTGAAATAAATACCCTTTTCCCTCGAAAGTAAGACGAATATTTTGGAAATATTGGAAATAAATTCCAGCACATTTCCTTTATGTAACGATAGTTTTTCCTTGCCGATTTCGATTTTGCTGAACGTCATCAATTCGTCCACGATGCGGAGCATACGTTGGGCGTTGTTCAAAATAACTTCCATTGTTTCTTTGATGGCGCTTTCCGTTTTATACGAGCTCTTGTCGATAATCCGTTGAAGCGGCGAGATGATAAGTGTCAAGGGGGTTTTAAGTTCGTGGGAAATGTTGGTGAAGAAATCAATTTTGGTTCGATTAACCTCTTCTACTTTTGTGCGTTCCATTTTTTCGAGTTGCACCTGTTCTTTTTCCAGTTGCCTTATTTTAAAAAACCGGAAAATAATCAATACAACAACCGATGTAAGCAGGAAATAAATCACCCATGCCCAGCCGGAGAGGTAAAATGGCGGTTCTACTTCTATCAGAATGCTTTTGACGTCTGCTTTATCCCAATCGCCGTTGGGCGATATGGCTCTTACTTTAAAGGTATATTTTCCTACGGGAAGTTTTGAATAGTTCACCCTGCGCTGGTCATTGAGTATATTCCAGTTGTCATCAATACCTTCCATCATCACGGCATATTGAATGTTTTTAGAATGTCCGTAATAGATAGCAGCATATTCAATGGCAATGGCATTAGCTTGCTGGTAGGTAAGCGTTATTTTCGAGGATTCTTCCAGGCTTGTTTTCAATGGGGAATCGGGCGTACCGGCCAGCGCTTCCATTCCGTTGATGTATAACTTGGAGAAAACGACATTGAGCTGGCGCTTTATTTGTCCCACATCGCGGGGATGGAATGAAATCAACCCGTTGATTGTTCCGAAAAACAATTCGCCTTCTGATGTTTTCAATGCGGAGTTGGCATTAAACCAGTCGGAATAAAGTCCGTCGTCCGTCGAAAAAACACTCGTTGAATGATCGCTCGGGTTCATCCTGACAAGTCCTTTTTCGACGCTTACCCAAAGCATTTTGTCGTCATCCTCTACCATACTCGATACGCAGCAGTTTCCCAATATATCAATATGCTTGAAATTATCTTTTTTGCTGTCGAAAACATATAAACCGGCGCTGTTGGTACCTACCCAAATGTTGTGAAAAGAATCCTCATATATTTTTGTAATGCTGTTATCGCCAAGCGAGCCTTTTTGAGCGTTTTTCGTATAGTGCTTGATCGTTTTATTGGCGGTATTGTAATGTAGAAGTCCGTCGTTTCGGGTGGCAATCCAGATATTGTTCTGCTTGTCCATCGTGAGATTATAAATAAAACGAGCCTTCAGGACGGGGTGGTCGATTTCGGAAAATTCATCTTCTTTCGGATGGTAGATGACAAGACCATCGGTCGTACCGATATATATCAGGCCTTCCGCATCTTCCAAAAAGCAAAAAATGATGTCATTTTTGAACAAGGGCGTATTCCTTGTATTATAATACCTGAAAGCGCTGTTTTTCGGGTTCATCACATTTACTCCGCCGTCAAAAGTTCCTATCCATAAATGACCGTTCCGGTCTTTCAACAAAGCGTGAACATTGTTGCCCGAAATCGTTCCGTCGCCCGATTTATAGTGAAAAAACTTCCGTGTGGTTTTGTCAAATCTGTTCAAGCCTCCGTCTTCGGTGGCAATCCATAAAAATTGTCCGTCCTCGATAATTTGCCTGACCGCTTTCCCGCTTACGTTCACCGGCTTATATCCGGGCTGATAGTAACAAAATCGCTGATGGTCGCGGTATAAGATGTTAATGCCGCTAAAATAGGTTCCGAACCAGATATTTTGCTCTTTATCCTGAAAGGCGGCATACATGGCGTCGTCATTCATTCCCAGATTGTTTGTGTAATCTTGTTTGATTGAACTGATGAGCGTCCTTGTTTTAATATCCAACACCCGCAGACCGTTTTCTCCGCCGACCCACAAGTGATGGTCGGCATCTTCGAGCAGGACGCGGGCAATGACAATGTCGTAACCGGTTGTTTTGTTCAATTGGGCAAATTCTCCGGTGCGAACATCATAAAACAGCAAGCCGTCCCCAAAGGTAGCTATCCATAGATTGTTTTCCGAATCGACTAATATTCCTTTCACTCTGGACATTTTTTCCTGCGTAAAATATTTTTTGACGTCGAATTGGGCGATGACATTGGAATTTAGATCGATATGGTATAACGAATTGACGCCGACAAGCCATAATCCGTTTGCTCTGTCGGCTGTAAACTCGTAAAACGGTGTATGAATGACCTCGCTGTTCACTAATTCAAACAGTTCAAATTTTCCGGTTTTATCGTTCAACCGGTAAAGCCGCGAATCATTGAGAAAGAACAGCTTTCCGTCGCTGCTTTCAGCGAATTTCAGGACAGGATTATTATATACAGGCGATTCTTCGGGATTATATTCCACCGGATACTTTTCAAGCATATCTTTTTCGGGAATATACTTCATCACTTGATTATTCAGTATTACCCAAGTGTCGTTATTGGTTCGCACAAATATATCCCTGACGTGAGAATCGCTAATGGTATCGGCGCCGGCAATTCTGACCGGATTGATGGTATATCCGTCATATCTGTACAGTCCTTTCCTGGCGCCAATCCAGATATATCCTTTGGCATCCTGGGCAATTTTAGTAACATGAGGATAAGGCAATCCTTCATTGATGTAAAAATGAGAAAAATACATGTTTGTCATGCTTGAAAATGCAGCTACCGGAAACAGGAGCATACATTTCAAGATGATAATAAAGCATGTTTTCCGGCGCATAAAAAGCCGGTTGAGATCAAATATGACTGTCATTTAATTGAAAATTGAAACGATATGCTAATGAGATGATGTGCTAATGTGCTGATAGCCGTTAGCTAATAACTAAACAATCAGCACATCAACACATTAGCATATCAGCACATTATTCTCGTAACTGCCCGAAAGGCAAAGTAACTTGTAACTTAAAGCACATTTAAAACATTCAACCATATCAATGTTTCAATACAACCTTCTGATATGCAAGAATTTTATCGTCCGTTTCAACTTTCAAAATATAAATACCTGCCGGAATCTTGGATAATCCGCTGATATGAATATTATTACTTATTAATACGGATTTGCCGTCCATGTTCAGCAGACTTGCCGTTTTCAAGTTATCAACCCCTTCCAGATATAAATCGGTGTCTGCCGGATTGGGGAAAACCCGTAGCGAAGTATGGCGAGCGCCGGATAGAGCATTGGAAAAATCGAAGTTGTTGTTCATGACGTTTATGATTTGCTCAGGGCTTAAAACGC